>NZ_JAGKSG010000030.1:0-64258 GCF_018119385.1 Massilia sp. AB1
TACAGGTCGGCGGCGCGCGCCGGCTTGACCAGCTGGTAGGCCACGCCCGCCTCGCGCCGCTGGACTGGGTCGGCCGCCAGTTTTTCCGGGCTGAGAAGAATCAGCTGGGTGGCGCGTGCCGCCGGCTCGGCGCGGATCGAGGCGGCCAGCGCCAGGCCGCTGGTGTGGGTCAGCTCCATGTCCAGCAAGGCCGCATCGAAGGCACGGCCGGCGCGCGCCGCGTCCAGCAGGCGTTCGTAGGCAGCGGCGGCGCTGGCCGCGCCTTCGCAGGAGGCGCGCCAGGTGTCGAGCTGGCGCATGAGTTCCGTGCGGCTCTCGTCCTGTTCGTCCACCACCAGCACGCGCAGGCCCTCCAGGCTGTGCTGGCGGTGGCCGGGCGCGTCGGGATCGACGCGGCGCTTGTCGAAGCCGACCGTGAACCAGAAGATCGAGCCGCGCTGGGGCGCGTTGTCGACGCCGATCGCGCCTTTCATGAGCTCCACCAGCTGCTTCGAGATCGCCAGCCCCAGGCCGGTGCCGCCGTACTTGCGGGTAGTGGAGTCGTCGGCCTGCGAGAAGGCGTTGAAGATACGCGCGCGCGCCTCGCGCGAGATGCCGATGCCGGTGTCGTGGACCTCGAAGCGCAGGTTGACCTTTTGCGCATCCTCGCCCGCCACGCGCACGCGCGCCAGGATGCGGCCCTGGTCGGTGAACTTGATCGCGTTGCCGAGCAGGTTGGCCATGACCTGGCGCAGCCGGTTCGGGTCGCCGCAGATGGCCACCGGGATGTCGTTGGCGATGTCGAAGTCGAAGCCGATGCCCTTGGCGGCGGCCTGCGGGTTGTAGACGTTGTGGATGTCGTCCAGCAGGTCCCACAGGTTGAAGTTGATGTACTCGATGGTCAGCTTGCCGGCTTCGATCTTGGAGAAGTCGAGGATGTCGTTGATGATCACCAGCAGGTGCTCGCCGGAGCGCTTGACCAGGGTGGTGTAATTGCGCTGCGCCTCGGTGAGTTCGGTGGCCAGCAGCATCTCGGTCATGCCCAGCACGCCGTTCATGGGCGTGCGGATCTCGTGGCTCATGGTGGCCAGGAAGGCGCTCTTGGCGCGGCTGGCCGCTTCGGCCGCGTTCTTGGCCTTCTCAAGCTGCTCGGTGCGCACGCCCACCTGGCGTTCCAGCTCGTCGCGGTGGTGCAGCAGGGCGGCGCCGCGGTCCTGGATCTGGGCCATCATGGTGTTGAAGCTGTCGATCAGGGTGCCCAGTTCGTCGGTGCGCGCGTGGCTGATGCGCAGGCCGTAGTTCTGGCTGGTGGAGACCTTTTGCGCGGCCTGGATCAACTTGGTGACCGGCTCCAGGATGCTGCGCTTGAAGCGCCCGGCCAGCATCAGGGCCACGGGCAGCGAGGCGCCCATGGCCAGGCCGATCACGCCCAGGCTGGCGAGGATGTCGAGCCACATGGGCAGCAGGTCGGCCTCGAGCATGACGATGCCGACCGGGAGCTCGCCATGGCGCACCTCGTGATAGACGCGCATGTGGCGCGACAGCAGGGTGCGGCCGCTGCGGTTGGCCTGGGCCAGGGTGGCGGCATCGACGCCGTCGAGCCCTTCCAGGTCTTCCTCGGCGCGGCCCTGGGCCTGGTAACGCGCCAGCGGTCGGCCGAGGCGGTCGTAGAGCACGGCGGCCGAGATCTCGCGCTGGGCCTCGAGGGCGGCCAGGGTGGCCTGGGCCTGCTTGCGGTCGACCAGCAGCAGTTCGCTGGCGCTGGCCGCGCCGATCACGCGTGCGAAGGATGCCAGCTGCATGCTTTCTTCCTGGCGGTGGTTGATCACCGAGCTCACCGCGAAGGCGGCGAAGACGAACAGCAGGGCGGTCGCCGTGGAAAGCAGCGAGAGGATGGTCAGCTTCTGGTTCAGGCTCGAGCGCTCGAAGTTCGGCATTGCGGTTCCCGCAGGCGGACGGCGAAGCGGACCAGCGATGGACGCAGCAGGTCCTCCTGTGCGGAATGCAAATTCCCGCAAGAAAAAATATACGGTAAGGGGGGATGATGTTTTTGAGGCAACGCAAAGTGGCGGGGGAGGGCGGGCGCTGACCCACGGCCACGATGTAGCCACCTGCCCGTCAACGTCATCCCGGCGAAGGCCGGGATCCAAGTTTGCGCGCGCATCCTCGAACGTCAAGCTCGGTGGGTACGCGACGAACTTGGATTCCGGCCTTCGCCGGAATGACGGTTTTTGGGCTGGAGGGGAGAGCGGGCGCGGGAGGTGTGCAAGCAAAAAAGAAGGGGGCGCTCTCGCGCCCCCTCGTCACTTCATCTGCTTAGCAGCAGCTCGCCCTCGACCCGCCGTACCTCGCCTCCTGGCGCTCACGGAAGAACTCCTCGTAGCTCATCGGCGTCTCATCAGGATGAGTACGCTCCATGTGCGCCAGGTAGGTGTCGTATTCAGGCAAGCCCACCATCAGGCGCAGGCTCTGCCCGAGGTACTTGCCTGCCTGTGCCAGCGAGCCGAACATCACTGCACCTGCGGCGTCGGCATGGCGACGTAAGGCGTTTCCTTCGCGGTCGGGCCGCCGGCGGCGCGGGCCGCCAGCACGGTGCGGACGCCGTAGAACAGCACCGCCACCACCACGAACATGAAGAAGCCCGACAGGGTCGCATCGACGTAGTCGTTGAAGATGATGCGTTCCATCTGCTCCACCGTCTTGGCCGGGGCCAGCACCGTGCCGGCGTCGTGCGCGGCCTGGAACTTGTTGGCGTGGGCGATGAAGCCGACCTTCGGATTCGCATCGAAGATCTTCTGCCAGCCGGCGGTCAGGGTGCAGGCCAGCAGCCACAGGGTCGGCACGATGGTGACCCAGGCGTACTTGGCGCGCTTCATCTTGAAGAGCACGCAGGTGCCCAGCATCAGCGCGATACCGGCCAGCATCTGGTTGGCGATGCCGAACAGCGGCCACAGGGTGTTGATGCCGCCCAGCGGATCGACCACGCCCTGGTACAGGAAGTAGCCCCAGGCCGCCACGCACAGGCCGGTGGCCAGCAGGTTGGCCGGCAGCGACTCGGTGCGCTTGAGCGACGGCGCGAAGGCGCCCAGCAGGTCCTGCAGCATGAAGCGGCCGGCGCGGGTGCCCGCGTCGACGGCGGTCAGGATGAACAGCGCCTCGAACAGGATCGCGAAGTGGTACCAGAAGGCCATCATGGCCTGGCCGCCCACCACGTTCGACAGGATGTGGGCCATGCCCACCGCCAGGGTCGGCGCGCCGCCGGCGCGCGAGATGATGGTGTGCTCTCCGACGTCCTTGGCCATCTGCTCCAGGGCTTCGGGCGTGATCACGAAGCCCATGTTCGACACGGCGGCCGCAGCCGACTGCGCGGTGGTGCCCAGCACGGCGGCCGGGCTGTTCATGGCGAAGTAGACGCCCGGATCGATGGTCGCAGCGGCCACCAGGGCCATGATCGCGACGAAGGATTCCATCAGCATGCCGCCGTAGCCGATGAAGCGGGCGTGCGATTCGTTCTCGATCATCTTCGGCGTGGTGCCCGAGGAGATCAGCGCGTGGAAGCCCGACACGGCGCCGCAGGCGATGGTGATGAACAGGAAGGGGAACAGGTTGCCCGACCACACCGGACCGGTGCCGTCGATGAACTTGGTCACGGCCGGCATGCGCAGGTCCGGCGCCACCAGCAGGATGCCGATCGCGAGGCCGACGATGGTGCCGATCTTCAGGAAGGTCGACAGGTAGTCGCGCGGCGCCAGCAGCAGCCAGACGGGAATCACGGAAGCGACGAAGCCGTAGCCGATCAGCATCCAGGTGAGTTCGGTGCCGGTGAAGGTGAACATCGGGCCCAGGACCGCGGAGTCGTGCACCCACTGGCCGCCGATAATGGCCAGCATCAGCAGCACGAAGCCGATCATCGACACTTCGCCGATGCGGCCGACGCGCACGTAGCGCGAGTACAGGCCCATGAACAATGCGATCGGGATGGTCGCCATCACGGTGAAGGTGCCCCATGGGGAGCCGGTCAGCGCCTTCACGACGATCAGCGCCAGCACCGCCAGGATGATGACCATGATCATGAAGGTGCCGAGCAGGGCGATCATGCCCGGGATCTCGCCCATTTCCGACTTGATCAGGTCGCCCAGCGAGCGGCCGTCGCGGCGGGTGGAGATGAACAGCACGAGGAAGTCCTGCACGGCGCCGGCGAAGACCACGCCGGCCAGGATCCACATCATGCCGGGCAGGTAGCCCATCTGGGCCGCCAGCACGGGGCCGACCAGCGGGCCGGCGCCGGCGATCGCGGCGAAGTGGTGGCCGAACAGGACGTACTTGTTGGTCGGGACGTAGTCGAGGCCATCGTTGAATTTATAGGCCGGGGTCTGGCGCTTGGGGTCGAGCTGCATCACCTTGCTGGCGATGAATAGCGAATAAAAGCGGTAGGCGATCAGGTAGACGCAGACTGCCGCCGCGACGACCCAGATGGCGTTGATGGTTTCGCCGCGCTTGACCGCGACGACGCCGAGCGAAAACGCGCCCAGCAGCGAGAGCGCGACCCAGCCGAGCGCGCGCATGGAACGATTCATTGTGACTCCTCCGATTAAGGATTGATGCTTATTTTCCGCCGGTGGGGCCGGCGCATTTATTGACAGCTATCGGCCAGTATCTTGCACTATCAGTTACGCCACAAGCGCATGATTACGGAGGGGCTGCGTAGTATTACGTAGGGCAACTGTGCGCCTGAGGCGTAGTCGCTCCGTTAGCCGAGTCCCGGGACGACGGCCTTCGGGCTAATGCAGTGAAACTTCGTCAGCGCCTTGCAAGCACTTCGGTAAAAAACCGCCCTCAGGCGTAAAATGCGCGGATGCAAGTATTCGATGTGGAAGCGCCAAATGGCTGAGACATTACGCCTGAGACAAAAGGTCATCGTGCTGGCGATCGCGCCGCTGATCGTGGCGCTGGTGGCCATTGCGCTGTTCGTGCGCCAGCAGGCGGTGACCCTGGCGCAGCAGCAGCGCGCCACCATCCAGCGCGCCTACCTGGACAGCAAGGAAGCCGAGCTGCGCCACTACGTGGCCCTGGCCGCGCGCTCGATCGCCCACCTGACCCGCTCGGGCCGCAGCGACCCCGCCACCCTGGCCGAAGCCAAGCGCATCCTGGCCTCGCTCAGCTACGGCGACGACGGCTACTTCTTCCTGTACGACATGCAGGGCAACAACCTGATGCACCCGCGCCAGCCCGAACTGGTCGGCACCAACATGTGGAACTGGCGCGACGACCTGGGCGAACCCACCATCCAGCGCCTGATCCAGCGCGCCCAGGCCGGCGGCGGCTTCCAGCGCTACCGCTGGGTCAAGCCATCATCCAGCCAGCAGGCCCTGAAGCTCGGCTACGTGGTGCCGGTCCCGCACTGGGGCTGGATGATGGGCACCGGCATCTACCTCGACGACGTCGAGGCCGCGCTGGCCCAGGTCGATGCGCAGCAGTCGCGCAACATCGAAGAAACCATGTTGTGGATCGCCGGCCTGGCCATCCTGGCCGCGCTGACCGTGGCGACCGGCGGCCTGGCGCTGAATATCAGCGAGCACCGCGTGGCCGACGCCAAGCTCAAGGCCCTGGCCCAGCGCGTGGTCGATTCGCAGGAAGAAGAACGGGCGCGCCTGTCGCGCGACCTGCACGACGGGATCAGCCAGGCGCTGGTTTCGGTCAAGCTGCAGCTGGAGGCGGGCATCATCCGCCTGGGCGGCGACGAAGGCCAGCGCGCGCAGGCCAGGATCGGCCTGGAACGCACGGTGGAGCAGGTGAAGTCGGTGCTGGGCGAAGTGCGCCGCATCTCGCACGACCTGCGTCCGACCCTGCTGGACGACCTGGGTCTGGCGCCCGCGCTCGACCACCTGGCCAGCGAATTCGGCGAGCATGCCGGCACGCCGGTGCGCTTCCGCACCGAAGGACAGCTCGACGGCCTGCCCGAGATGGTGGGCACGGTGCTGTTCCGCGTAGCCCAGGAAGCCCTGACCAACGCCGAGCGCCATGCGGGCGCCGCCTGCATCGACATGAGCCTGGTGAGGGCGGAGCGGTGTTTGAGCCTGACGATCCAGGACGACGGCCTGGGCTTCGACGCCGACAGCGTGGCCGTGCACCCGAAGCGCGGCATCGGCCTGCGCAACATGATGGAGAGGATGGAAGCGATCGGCGGCCGGCTCGCGATCGCCTCCTCGCCGGCCGGCACCCGCGTGGTGGCCAGCATCGACCTGGAGGAACAGGCATGAGCCAAGAAGTGAAGATACTGCTGGTGGACGACCACCCCCTGGTGCGCGACGGCCTGCGCGCGCGCCTGGAAGCCGCGCCGCACCTGCGCGTGGTGGGCGAAGCCGGTTCCGGCCAGGAAGCGCTGGAGCAGGCCGGCCGCTGCCAGCCCGACCTGGTGCTGATGGACGTGAACATGCGCGCTAGCAGCGGCATCGAAGCCACCGCCCAGCTCACGGCGCGCTATCCGGGCATCGCGGTCTTGATCCTGTCGATGCACGACAAGCCCGAGTACGTGAGCCAGGCCATGCAGGCCGGTGCGCGCGGCTATGTGCTCAAGGACGCGCCGGGCAAGGACATCGTGCTGGCTATCGAGACCGTGATGGGCGGCGGCATCTACTACAGCGCCGCGCTGGCGCGCCAGCTGGCCAGCCCCCTGGCGGCCGACAACCAGCTGACCTCGCGCGAGCAGGAAGTGCTGCGCCATATCGCCGCCGGCCAGTCGAACAAGCAGATCGCGCGCGAACTCGACCTGTCGGTACGCACCGTCGAAACCCACCGCCTGAACATCAAGCGCAAACTCGGCATCGAAGGGCAGGCGGAATTGATCCGTTTCGCCGTCCAGCGCGCCGGATTCGAAGAAAACCCATAAATCCTTGTCTTCCGGGATGCATATTCTTCGGATATCGTGTCTTTACGGAAACAGCGGGTGTTGCTTTCTAATAATTGGTGCACTAAGATCATCTGAATATCACCTTTGAAACAACACATGGCTGCGCAGGAACAAGATTCAATCCCGCTGGTTGCATTCGACCCGGTCGCCAATGCGCAGAACGAGTGGGTGGCGCTTTGCGTGCGTGTGGAGCCCGGCGAGAACATGCCGGCGCGCCTGCAGGCCGTGTTCGGCATGCCGGACCTGCTGGCCGCCATCGCGCCGCTGGACGGCCTGTTGATGGTCGATTCCCCCGCTGCGCTGACGCCGCCGGTGCTGGCGCTGCTGCCGGCCAACCGCATCGGTTTCGTCGTGGCGGCCGATGCGCTGCTGCAGGAGGGCGCCATGCGCCGCCTGGGCGAGCTGCACGAAACCGGTTACCGGGTCTGGCTCGATGGCGCGATTCCTGAAGGCGTGAAGGCGCCGGCCGCCCTGCGTTCGGTGGCGCGCGACTGCGGCGCGGATGCGCCGCCTCCCGGCCGCCTGGCCGCGCTGTTCGGCCCGCACCTGGCGCGCAATGTGCACACTGCGCTGCGTTTTTCCGAATGCGAGAACGCCGGTTTCGACTGGTTCAGCGGCGACTACCCGCTCGACCCGGCCAGTTTCCCATCGCCGAGCGACGACGGCAGCTCGCGCCGCCGCCTGCTGACCCTCCTGGGCCTGCTGGCGCGCGATGCCGATTCGCGCGAGCTGGAACTGCAGCTCAAGCAGGACCCGACGCTGTCCTATCACTTGCTCAAGCTGGTGAATTCCGCCGCCTTCGCGGTAAGCACCCAGATCACCAGCTTCAACCAGGCCATCAACCTGCTGGGCCGGCGCCAACTGCAGCGCTGGCTGCAGCTGCTGCTGTACGCGCGCCAGCAGCCGGACGGCCCGCCGAACCTGCTGCTGCCGCTGGCCGCGCGCCGCGGCGCGCAGCTGGAAGCTCTGTGCAAGCACGCCGGCGGCAGCCGCGACGAACAGGACCTGGCCTTCATGACCGGCGTGTTCTCGCTGCTGGACCGGCTGCTGCGCATGCCGATGCACGACATCGCGGCGGACCTGTGCCTGCCCGAGCACATCGCGGGCGCGCTGCTGGAGCGCAGCGGCACCCTGGGCGGCTGGCTGCGCCTGACTGAGATCGATCCGCTTGGGGATGACCTGGAGCGGGCCGGCGTGACGATTGACGCCTGGTGGAACAGCCAGTTGCACGCGTATCACTGGGCGATACAGGTGGGCCGCAATGTCTGACCTGCACGAGGTGGTTCCGGTCGCGGTAGATGTCGTCGGCGGTTCTGCCGCCGTGTGCGAGGCCGTCATCCGACTGCGTGGGGAAGCGCTGTCGCATGAGCTGGGCCGCGTGGCGCGCGAGCTCATGTCCAGCCCTGTGGGGCGCTTCGTGCAGGGCGCGGGCAGCTTCGAGACCGGCGTCTATGGCAACTCGCTGCGCCATCCCGTCTGTGCGGGCACCGAGCAGTTCGGCTACTACGAGGTGGCGGGGCGCGGCTACTGCGACAGCGACTACCGCCAGCTGGCCGCACTCGCGCAACTGACCGGCAACCTGATGCAGATGCAGGCGCTGGCCCAGCGTTCCACCCACGCGTACGCGCAGATGGAAGCGCAGCTGGCGCACCAGTCCCAGATCCTGGACCAGATCCACGAATCCGTGCTGACGATGGACCAGATGGGTTACATCACCAGCTGGAACCGCGGCGCTGAGGAGCTGTTCGGCTACTCCGCGCTGGAAGCCATCGGCCGCAACATCCTGTTCCTGTACGCGGACGAGGACGAAGGCTTCCACGACGTGTTCGCGGAGCAGGGCGGGCGCATGATGGAAGTCCGGCGCCGAAAGAAGTCCGGCGAGGTGTTCTGGGCCAGCCTGTCGCTGTCGCCGCTGCGCGACCTGGCGGAGCGGCCGATCGGGCTGATCGCCTACCTGACCGATATCACCGAACGCAAGCAGGCCGAGGAACAGCTGCACCACCTGGCATATTACGATGAACTCACCGGGCTGCCGAACCGCACGCTGTTCGCGCGCCTGGTCGACCAGGCCCTGATGGTCGCCCAGCGCAACGAGGCGAATGGCTGCCTGCTGTTCATCGACCTGAATCGCTTCAAGCGCATCAACGATACCTTGGGCCGCCGCATTGGCGACGAGCTGCTGAAGCAGGTGGCGCAGCGCTTCCGCGATACCTTGCGCGACGAGGACGTGGTGGCGCGCTTGTCCGGCGACGAATTCGCGGTCGGGCTGTTCGACATTCGCCAGCACTACGAAGCCACCACGGTGGCGCAGAAGCTGCAGGGCGTGCTGGATGCGCCGTTCTACATCGCCGGGCACGACCTGCGCGTGGGCGCGAGTATCGGCATCAGCGTGTATCCGCAGAACGGCAACGATGCGGAGACCTTGCTGGGACTGGCGGACATCGCGATGGAGCGGGCCAAGAAAGGCGACGCGAATCCGGACCGCAGCGTGGCCTTCTACAGCGACGACATGAACCAGGGCATGCAGGAGCGCATGCGCATTGAGACCGGCTTGCGCCAGGCGCTCGGTAACGGTGAATTGATCCTGTATTACCAGCCGAAGTTCGAAATCGGCAGCGGGCGCATCGTCGGTGCGGAGGCGCTGGTGCGCTGGGTGCATCCGCAGCGCGGCCTGGTGCCGCCTGGCGAGTTCATTCCGCTGGCCGAGAGCACTGGCCTGATCGTGCAGGTGGGCGAGTGGGTGCTGGAACAGGCCTGCGCGCAGGCGGCCGTGTGGCAGAAGGCGGGCTTGCCGCCGTTCCGCCTGGCCGTGAACGTGTCGGCGCGCGAGTTCACGCAATCGCTGCCGGCGCGGGTGGCGGATACGCTGCGGCGCTACCAGCTCGATCCGTCGTGGCTGGAGCTGGAGATCACCGAGAGCACGCTGATGCACGACATCGGGCGGGTGACCGGGATCATGGACAGGCTGACCGCGCTGGGCGTGGCCTTGTCGCTGGACGATTTCGGGACCGGGTATTCGAGCTTGTCGTATCTGAAGCGCTTCCCGATTCACACTTTGAAGATCGACCGCTCGTTCACGACCGGGATTCCTGGGGATGCGAGCGACTGTGCGATCGCGGGGACCATCATCAGCATGGCGCGCCAGCTTCGCCTGCGCGTGATCGCGGAAGGGGTGGAGACGGTGGAGCAGCTGGACTTCCTGCGCGAGTCGGGTTGCGACGAGGTGCAGGGGTATTTGTACAGCAAGCCGCTGCCGGCGTATGACTTCGAGCGGAGTTTGCGGGACAACTGGCTGCTGCTTGCCTGAGTATCGCGGCTTGTTCCGCACCGACCACCGCTAGCCTTAAGACCGTCGCTCCGGGACTCGGCGTCCCCCTCGGCCGGAGTCTAAGTTTCGTGGCTCAGCCGAGGCATATGCAAACTGCGTGGACCGATGAGCCTCACTGGGACCGATGATTTATGTATAATGCCGGTTCCTCAAAGGAAGCGTGGCCGAGTGGTTGAAGGCAGCAGTCTTGAAAACTGCCGACGGGGGAACCCGTTCGTGAGTTCGAATCTCACCGCTTCCGCCAGTACTATTCCCCACCCTTGGCGTGACCCACATCCTCGTAACCTGAGCATGTGCATCGAGGCCGGTACCCCGCCATTTATTCACTATCCCCTTTTACGCAATTCTCGGCGAAGACGAGCATTGTCTACTGTCACTGCAACAAGCGTCAGGATGACAAGCGTGCACAGCGCGTCGGGTCCTAAGTAGTGCCAAAATGCCCATCCGAAAAGCGCAAGTAGAGCGCCGGCGGCGAGCAGTGAAAGGGAATCCTTCATCGGACCGCCTCTTGGTGCTTGTAGTATTTCCGCGATGTCACGCCTGGGTCGTAAACGCCCGGCAACCGATGAAGAAGCGCTGCAAGCCACGGTCGCCTGAAGCCCCATTTCGCAGCCAGGACAAGTATATCGCCGAGAGAGGTGCCGTTGCCGAGACAGCGCCCTGTAGCGACCGCAAGGCTTCCAATGACTGCCCCCGCGTAGAAGGCCGCAGAACATGCTGCGACGACTCCCAGCTTTTCCAGTTTGGTACCAGCACCAATCAGTTCGGCCACGGTAACTCTGGTGCCGAATTTGTCTATCAAGCCAAGTAGTACCGTTACCGTACCTACCGTGGTTTGCACCGTTCCAAAGAGGCTTTCTGGCGCAGGAAGGCCAAGAGCGCTCATGTTCTCCTTGAAGTATTTGTAAAAGTTCGACATTGATCAGTCTCCTCGATAGTTACGTACTTCTCCGCTAACTCTGCGTATCGAAAGCTGTTCTCAATTGCTGAGTTGATGCACGCACACCCATACCGGCAATTTTCTTTTGATTCTGGATGGAAACGTAGAAGGAATTATTGGGTGTCGGCTTACTGCGCTGATTGAAGAGCATCAAAATTGTCAGCAAGTAGGATCAAGCCTGAGCCTGCGCGTAGGACACGAGAGACATGATCAAAGAACTGATTACTCTAACGAAGCATGAGGCAACCGTAATGCAGTCGAGTAATCTGCTGCTTGCCGAGATGCCGCCCAGTTAAAGCGAAGGGGAAGGGACGATTAAGTTTTTGGCAGTCGCTGGCTCCCATGGACGTAAACCCTGATCCTTAGCCAAGCGAATGCGCTGCACCTTCATCGCATCGATCAGGTCCGTTGGTGAAGCGGCTGCCTCCAGCATCGGAAGCGTTTGCTCGGCTTCGAGGAAGAAGCGGTGCCGCGCATCAGTCCCCGCCGACAGGAAGCCCGCTTCCCACCATTCGGTGATCCGCTCGCTGGCGCGTTCCAGGGCTGTTTGGGTGACCAGGCGGTTCGACTTCTCGCTGTTGATTCGCCTCGATGCAGGCATCAAGTTCCATGCGTCGCCGCAGGGCCAAGCAGCGAAGGGAAAACAATGATCGATGTCGAAATCGTCCTTCAGGCGCTGGCCCGACCATACGCAGTAAATGGACTTGCCGTGGGCGCGAAGTCGTTCGACCGCGGCACGCGCGAACTTGGTATCGCGCTCGGGATCTGCCCACGCAAGTAGCGAATACGCGGTCTGGCTTATTGCCGGTCCGAGTTGCCCCGCATAGGACTCCATCAGGCGCACCCATTCCGAAACAAGAACCGGCTCGACCCACACGTTGTAGTGGCTAAGCGCATCCCAGATTGGGAGGGGAACGTGGAACTCGCCGAAGCTCCACAGGAATAGATCGTCGATCCGCAGGCTTGACGGTGTCGATGTGCGGCGCTGGTGCTTGATGTGGAAGATGTTCTCTTCGCTTGCTGGCCAACGCAGGTACTTGACTGGCATTTCGCGGATCAGCCTGGATATCTCCCACAGGCTGCCGTGAAGGTGGCGCGCCGTGTCATCGTAGAACTCCATCCCTGCACGAAGGTCGATCGGTCGAATTAAGCGCAAGGCCGTGAAGTTGTTGGTCACGAAGCCGGGGGCATTTCCAGCGCGGTTAGACGGCATCTGGGGAAGACCGCCTTCGATGAGCGGCTTGTACATGCGTAGCCAGAAGAGTGCCACCAGGCCCATTGGCAGGACGACGGATTCCGGCTCATGGCGTGCTGCGCCTGCCGCGGTATCGGCGATCCTGGCCAGGATGCGTAGGAGCGCAATCTTGTAGGTCGATGACTTCCCGTCCGTAAGGATCAAGTGGCGTAGCAGCGGAAGCGCGCCCAAGCCATCATCGGGTAGCCCAAGAACCACAGTCGTCCATGAAATACCGGTCCGGCCCAGCCTGTCCGGGCTGTCGTCGGTGCGAACCTGCCTGAGGCCGAACTGCTGGGCCATCGCCGTCAGCTCTGGCAGCGTCACCTCGTACATGGCGCGATCGGTATCGGGCGGACCAATTCGAAGGCTGATGGCGATTCGTCCATTCGGCGACAGCAGCGTTGCCAGCTTTCGTAGGGCACGTTGGCGTGAAGTAGGCGGCACGTGCATCCAGACTGCCGAGAGCAGGATCAGATCGAATGTAAGGCCCAGCCGGCGTACCTGTGCCAGGTTTGGCAGGCTGTCAGCCAACCAGTGAATACGTGGCGAAGGATGGCACTGGCGCGCGAGGGTGCGCATCGCCTCCGAGGGCTCAACGGCGACAACATCGTATCCCTTGCCCGCAAACCAAGCGGCGTCCCGTCCAGAGCCGGCGCCGACGTCCAGAATCGTCGCGCCGGAGACTGGCAGCAGATCCAGCAGGGTAGGGTGCACATCTTCGAATGTCAGCGATTCGTACTGGGAGACAAGCTGCTCGGCGTTCTGATCGTAGTGAGGAATGGTCTGCACGTGACCTTCGGTTTGTTTTGTCGACTCATCAATTGTAAGCCGAACTATGCTGCCGTAGGGCAATCGATTCGCTTTGCAATCGTGATGAGGCTGTCCTATCTTTAATTTCTACGAAAGGAAATTTACATTTCCTGTCGATAATCTTTACAACAGTAAAGTTGCTCCAAGAAATTTTTCATGTTTTTCAAGGAATTGCAGATTTGGCATAAAGATTGCTTAATAGTGCCAGTAAGTTCACTATAATTTCCTGAAAGAAATATGAAAACCCAACTTGCTTACTCTTTGGCTGCACTTGCACTCAGTGCTTTCGCCAGTACGGCTTCTGCCGCTCTCATCCCTTCAGGCGTACACAACGACGTCGCGTTCTCGACGGTAACGGATGATTGGGGGTGGAAACTCATCAGCACGAGCGATTATGGCGGCGGCCTTTCCGTTGCCGACCTATTTGCCGGTCACCAGAAGTACGTCATGCTGGGTGCAATGCGGCGTGGCTCCACCACGATTGACGTCTTGGCAGCAGACCAATATGCGACGGTGACCACCTATACCTCTATAAACACCACGAACAAATCGAATAACGTGGGTTGGTACTACAACGGCTACTCCATGGGATTTGCCGGCGCCGATGACATCATTTGCCAAAATAGTGCGGACGTGTGCGCGATGGGTGAACGCGATCGCATGAGCTGGCACACCAGCAATTCGATTTCGTACTGGGAGCAAAATCATCTCACCGCGCCCAATTATGTGTTTAACGGATGGCGCAGCGGCAATAACACGGGTATTTATAGTGGCACCGATTGGGTTCGCGTCGTCTTCACGCGCGACGAGATCCGAACTGAAGTGCCGGAGCCCGCATCCCTCGGTCTCATCGGCCTAGGTGTTTTTGCCTTGGCGGCAGCACGGCGTAAATCGCGCGCTGCAAAGAACGCTTAATTCGGCATCAAGAGGCTCGCTAAAACGTGCCTCTTTCTTTTTGGCCCGCGGTAGGGATTTGCTGCACGATGGCGCGGAGAGCGGGATGCCATCAGGGCGGATGAGAGAGCGAAAGGCAAGAATCATTTAGTTTGGTTTGAAGAAATAAGGCAAACTATGCAATGCGTGCAAGCACGGCTTGCGGCAGTCATTGCACTTCGATGCCAACCAGACTTCAACCGAGCGCCAGGCCATGATCATCTCCTCCGCCACGGATTTTCGCGAAGCAGCCCGACGTAAGCTGCCTCCCTTCCTGTTCCATTATCTCGATGGTGGCGCGGGCGCTGAACAAACCCTGCGCGCCAACGTGGACGACTTGCAGGCGGTCAGGCTGCGCCAGCGCGTCCTGCGCGGCTCCGACCAATTAGACGTCAGCGCCGAATGGTTCGGCGAGCGCTACAAGCTCCCGATCGCGCTGGCCCCGGTCGGCCTGGCCGGCATGTATGCCCGCCGCGGCGAGGTGCAGGCAGTCCGCGCCGCCTGCCACCGCCACATCCCCTTCATCCAGTCCACCGTCTCGGTCTGCTCCCTGTCCGAAGTCGCCGCCCAGGCCTCCAAACCAATCTGGTTCCAGCTCTACGTCCTGAAAGACCGCGCCTTCATGCGCGACGTGATGCGCCGTGCCTGGGAGCTGGGCGCGCGCAACCTGGTCTTCACGGTCGACATGCCCGTCCCCGGCAACCGCTACCGCGACCTCCACAGCGGGATGAGCGGCCCCGACGGCCCCTGGCGCCGCGTGCTGCAGGCGATGCTGCACCCGCGCTGGGCCTGGGACGTCGGCCTGCACGGCCGTCCCCACGATCTCGGCAACATCTCCACCTACCGCGGTCACGCCACCGGCCTGGCCGACTACATCGGCTGGCTGGGCGAGAACTTCGACCCCGGCATCGCCTGGCAAGACCTGCAGTGGATCCGCGACGAGTGGCAGGGCAAGCTGATCATCAAGGGCATCCTCGACCCGGACGACGCGCGCGACGCGCTGAAGCTCGGGGCCGACGGCATCGTAGTTTCGAACCACGGCGGCCGCCAGCTGGACGGCGCCATGTCCAGCGCCCAGGCGCTGCCGGCGATCGCCGAAGCGGTGAAAGGGCAGATGACCATCTTCGCCGATGGCGGCGTGCGCACCGGCACCGACGTGTTCCGCATGCTGGCCCTGGGTGCCGACGGCGTGCTGCTCGGCCGCGCCTTCGTCTACGCCCTGGCGGTGCAGGGCCAGGCCGGCGTCGAGAAGCTGCTGGCCATCATGGAAAAGGACTTGCGCACCAACATGGTCCTCACCGGCGTGAAGTCGGTGGCGGAAATTGGACCCCACTTGCTGGCCCGATGAGGCGGCTAACCAACATGCATACCAGGGAACTAGCTCTTATTGCAACAAAGCGGTAACATCGAAACAAGCCTTGCAGTAAGGAATCTGTAAGGAAACGCGTGAATTCTAGAAATAGTTTCAAAGTATTTAATTAAGGAGGAGTCCCCAGAGCCAAGCGTTGTGCGTGTCATCGATTCAGATTCAGTCCGTGCATTTCATGTATCAGTCCGTAATCAATAACTAGACAGGAGACATACGATGAAGAAGGGCGACAAAGATTTGAAGGAAGCAGTACCGAACCGCAGGAAGTTCCTGGGAACCGCAGCCGCCGGCACCGCCGCAGGCGCGTTGGCGTTCCCGAGTATCGCAACCGCACAAACGACGAAGCAGATGCGCTTCCAGAGCACCTGGCCAAGCAAGGACATCTTCCACGAATACGCGCTGGACTTCGCCAAGAAGGTCAATGACATGACCGGCGGCGAAATGAAAATCGAGGTGCTGCCCGCCGGCGCCGTGGTCCCGGCCTTCGGCCTGCTCGACGCCGTTTCCAAAGGCACCCTCGACGGCGGCCACGGCGTGATGGGCTACAACTACGGCAAGCAGGCCGCCATCGCCCTGTGGACCTCGGGCCCGGCCTTCGGCATGGACGCCAACATGGTGCTCGCCTGGCACAAGTACGGCGGCGGCAAGGAGCTGCTGGCCGAACTCTATAAAGGCATCGGCGCCAACATCGTTTCCTTCCTCACCGGGCCGATGCCCACCCAGCCGCTGGGCTGGTTCAAGAAGCCGGTCACCAAGAAGGAAGACCTCAAGGGCCTGAAGTTCCGCACCAACGGCCTGGCGATCGACCTGTTCACGGCCATGGGCGCGGCGGTGAATGCTCTGCCAGGCGGCGAAATCGTCCCGGCCATGGACCGCGGCCTGCTGGACGGCGCCGAATTCAACAACGCCAGCTCCGACCGCCTGCTCGGCTTCCCGGACGTCTCCAAGATCTGCATGCTGCAAAGCTTCCACCAGAGCTCCGAGCAGTTCGAGATCACCTTCAACAAGACCAAGTACGATGCGCTGCCGGCCAAGCTGAAGGCGATCATCGAGAACGCGGTCGAAGCGGCATCGGCCGACATGTCGTGGAAGGCGGTCGACCGCTATTCCAAGGACTACCGCGACATGCAGGCCAAGGACGGCGTCAAGTTCTACAAGACCCCGGACGCGGTGCTGCAGACCCAGCTGGCGGTGTGGGACGAGGTCGTGGCCAAGAAGGGCGCGGACAATCCGCTGTTCAAGAAGGTGGAGGCGTCCATGCGCGCCTTCGCTGAACGCGCGATGAAGTGGGACATGGACACCAACAATCCGCGCCGCATGGCTTACAACCACTACTTCGGGCGCAAGGCTCCCGCGCCGAAGAAGGCGTAAGACGTCCGCGCCAGTACGCGCGATTCGTTAGCAGTAGCACCGTCGTACCGGCGCAGGCCGGGACCCAAGTTCTGCGTGAGCTATCGAGATGCTTAACTTGGGTTCCGGCCTACGCCGGAACGACGGGCTGAGGTTAGCGATGCCCTCATGTCCTTGCAGTGCTTTTGCGTCACCCCGCGAGACGCCGGGTGGCTGTTTGTCGCGACCGGGAGCAGCTTCATGCAGAGAGTTTTGTTTTTCGTCGACCGGGTCAGCAGCTGGGTCGGCCAGGCCTTTTCCTGGCTGATCGTCGCGCTCACCTTCCTCATCAGCTGGGAAGTGTTCGCGCGCTATGCCCTGAACAAGCCCAATCCCTGGGCCTTCGACCTGATGATCATGATGTACGGCGCCGCCTTCATGATGGCCGGCGCCTATACCCTGGCCAAGAACGGCCATGTGCGCGGCGACGTGCTGTACAGCTTCTTCCCGCCGCGCCTGCAGGCCGGCCTGGACCTGATCCTGTACTTCGTCTTCTTCATCCCCGGCGTGGTCGCCCTGGTCTGGGCCGGCTACACCTATGCCGAGGAATCCTTCGCCATCCGCGAACACTCCACGCTCACCGCCAACGGTCCGCCGCTCTATCCCTTCAAGATGGTCATCCCCTTCGCCGGCGTCCTGCTCCTGCTGCAGGGTTGCGTCGAGATCGTGCGCTGCGTGATCTGCCTGCGCAACGGCGAATGGCCCGCGCGCGAGGCCGATGTCGAGGAAGTCGACGTCGACAAGCTAAAGGCGTCCGTCCACATGGAAGAGGGGAAGGCGCCATGAGAAAAGAGATTTACTTCGGCCTCTCGATCCTGGTCCTGATCGTGATCGGCCTGTTCATCCTGATGCCGGCGCCCGCCGACATGACCAACGGCCACCTGGGCCTCCTGATGCTGGCGCTGGTGGTGGTCGCCATCATGCTCGGCTTCCCCACCGCCTTCACCCTGATGGGCATGGGGGTGATGTTCGCCTGGTTCGCCTTCCACAGCAACGACCCCGCCAACGCCACCCAGCTCACGCTCGACCTGATGGTGCAGCGCGCCTATTCGGTGATGGCCAACGACGTGCTGATCTCGATCCCGCTGTTCATCTTCATGGGCTACCTGGTGGAGCGGGCCAACCTGATCGAGCGACTGTTCAAGAGCCTGCACCTGGCCATGGCGCGCGTGCCCGGATCGCTGGCCGTGGCCACCATCGTCACCTGCGCGATCTTCGCCACCGCCACCGGCATCGTCGGCGCGGTCGTCACGCTCATGGGGCTGCTGGCGCTGCCGGCCATGCTCAAGGCCGGCTACAGCACCCAACTGTCGGCAGGCAGCATCACGGCAGGCGGCTGCCTGGGCATCCTGATTCCGCCCTCGGTGCTCCTGATCGTGTATGGCGCGACGGCCGGGGTCTCGGTGGTCAAGCTGTATGCGGGCGCCTTCTTCCCTGGGATCATGCTGGCCAGCCTGTATGTGGCCTATGTGCTGATCGTCGCCAAGCTCAAGCCGTCCGCCGCGCCGCCGCTGCCGGCCGAGGAGCGCATCGTCGCGCTGCCGGCATTCACGCAGACAATTCCGAATGCGTACAACAAGTCGGCGGTGCCCGGCCTGGTGCGTGCGATCAAGGGGCCGCGCGGCGCCGATGTGCCCTCGCGCACCCTGATGTCGCACCTGTTCGTCGCCTTGCTGCCGGCGCTGGCTTTCGCCGCCATCATGGGTGTGAGCTACCGGATCGTGACTGCGCCGGACGCCGCGCCCACCGAACTGGTCGAGATGGGCGCCCAGCAGGATATCGACAGTTCCTCCAGCGCCGACGCCGGGGGACTGGAAGAGCCGCCGGTCGAAGGCGGCCTGCAGGAGCCGCCGGTGGAAGGCGAGCTGGCCGAGCCGCCGTCGGAGCAGCCCGTCGCGGCAGCCGCGGCAGGGGTTCCCGAAGCGCCCGGCGCCGAAGTGCCGTCCGCGCCATCGGATCCGGTCGCCAAGCCGGCGTCGAAGACCTACTGGATCGTGCTGGCGGTCGGCGTCGTGGCGCTGGGCATCTTCTACCTGTTCTTCAGCTTCGCGCGCCTCGAGATCTTCAAGATGCTGCTCGGGTCCTTGTTCCCGCTGGCGATCATGATCCTGGCGGTCCTCGGCAGCATCGTGTTCGGGCTGGCGACGCCGACCGAGGCGGCGGCGATGGGCGCGTTCGGCGGCTTGATCCTGGCGATCGCCTACCGCCGCTTCAACTTCGGCCTGTTGCGCGAATCCGCCCACCTCGCCACCAAGACCACCGCAATGGTGTGCTGGCTGTTCGTCGGTTCGAGCATCTTCTCCGCGGCCTTCGCCCTGCTAGGCGGGCAGGAAATCATCAACGCCTGGGTGCTGGGCATGAACCTGACTCCGGTGCAGTTCATGATCCTGGCCCAGGTGGTGATTTTCCTGCTCGGCTGGCCGCTGGAATGGACCGAGATCATCGTCATCTTCATGCCGATCTTCGTGCCGCTGCTGGCCCACTTCAACATCGATCCGCTGTTCTTCGGCCTGCTGGTGGCGATGAACCTGCAGACGGCCTTCCTGTCGCCGCCGGTCGCCATGTCGGCCTTCTACCTGAAGGGCGTGTCGCCGCCACATGTGACCTTGAACCAGATCTTCCTGGGCATGCTGCCATTCATGGGCTTGCAGATCCTGGGGATCGTGCTGCTGTATGCCTTCCCGGCGATCGGGCTGTGGCTGCCGGAGGTGCTGTACAAGTAAGCCAAGGGCTCAAGAGATTGGGCGCAGCCGCCAGACTTGGCGGCTGCGTTCGTATCTGGGAATCCCAGCCAGTCGTGCGCTGAGGATTTATTTGTAAAAATATAATGAGATCTCCCGCCACCCACATCGGGTAAGGTCTACCCCAAGGGCAGGTCGGACTGCCGCTTCCGGCAGATTTACGTTCCGAGCGAATCCATGCCCACAGATCCGACACGCCCAGACGCCTGCTGGACCCAGCGCGATGCCGATGCCTTCTCCGAGCTGATGCTCGTCAAGACCAGGCAGTACGGCGTAATGTTCTACGACACAGAGCTCCGTATCACCGGCTGGAACCAAGGCGCGGCCTTCATCACCGGCTGGACTGCGGACGAAGTCATCGGCAAGACGACTGCCATCCTGTTCGTCCCCGAAGACCGCGAACGCAAGCTGGACGAGCACGAAGCCCAGACCGCCGCCCTGGTCGGGGTGGGCGAGGACGAGCGCTGGCACCTGCGCCGCGACGGCTCTTGCTTCTGGGCCAGCGGCGTGAGCGTGCCGCTGCACCGCGACGAGAACGGCCGCGTCACCGGCTTCGTCAAGATCTTCCGCGACGCCACCCACCTGCGCGCCCGTACCCGCTACCTCGAGAACGAACTGAAGGAAAACGTGAGCCGCCAGGCCGAGCGCGACGTTTTCATCGGCACCATCGCGCACGAGATGCGCAACCCGCTGTCGCCGCTGCGTTCGGCCCAGCAGCTGCTGCAGATGTTTTCCGGCGACGCCGAGCGCAGCCGCCAGCCGCTGGCCGTGATCGACCGCCAGCTGGGCTTTCTCGAGAAGCTGATCGAAGACCTGGTCGACCTGACCCGCGTGCAGAGCGGGAAGATGAGCATCGCCTACGAAAAGACCCACCTGCAAGTGCTGCTGAGCGAAGCGATCGAGAGCTGCCGCGGGCTGGCGCATGCCCAGCAGATCAGCTTTCACTTGTCTTTCCCCGCGGTGCCGATCGAGATCGAGGTCGACAGCCGGCGCATCAACCAGATTTTCGTGAACCTGATCAACAACGCGATCAAGTACAACCATCCCGGCGGCGACGTCTGGCTCACCGCGACGGCGGACCAGACCCACTTCGTCTGCTACCTCAAGGACAACGGCAAGGGCATTCCCGCCGAGATCCAGCCCAGGATCTTCGACGTGTTCACCCAGGCCGAAGGCACCGACGCCCAGCGCGGGGCAGGGCTGGGGATCGGCCTGGCGGTGGTCAGGGAACTGGTGTCGCTGCACCAGGGCACGGTGGAGGTGCGCAGCGAAGGCGTGGGCAAGGGCAGCGAGTTCATTGTCCGGATTCCCTTGCGCAGGCCGGCCTGAGTTCGCCCCGGGCGCGCTGCAATCGTGCGTGCTCGTGCGCACTCCCGAGCGATAATGAAGGCGCTGATTTGTCACCCAGGAGATGTCGTGTACCGCACCCCAGTCCGGCGCCGCTTCAGTACGGACGATCGCCGCCTGCCGCCGTCCGGCACGCCGGCGGAGCCGGATGCTTTCGCATCCGATCCGGGCGCGCTGCTGCGCAAGGTGCTGGTGGTGGACGACCAGCACGACCTGGCCGAATTGGCCGAAGCCCTGCTGAGCTCGCACGGCCTGGATGTCGTGGTCGCCCATTCGGGCGAGGAAGCGCTGCAGGCGCTGCAGGACAATACCGATATCGATGCCTTGTTCTCGGACATCATGATGCCCGGCATCAACGGACTCGACCTGGCGGACCTGGTCGACGAGCGCTATCCCCATATCAAGGTGGTGCTGACCTCGGGGTATACGCTGCCGTCCCTCCTGGCCGACCGCCGCAAGCGCTACCTGTTCGCGCCCAAGCCTTACAACATTGCCACTATCCTGAGGCTGCTGCGCAGCTAGTACTGCCCCGTCGGCTGCCGCCTCGTTGCTACTGTGCGTTACTGTGGTTTCCCACACTTACATTGCAGTGCAACATGAGCGATAATGGCGGCTGTAGGCCGCAATACGGTCTGGATTCAAGTAATTTGTCATGGCGGCCCGCCCTGGATAGGCCGGGCCGCCGATTTGAACACTGCACACACCGATGACCCACACACTCTCATTCGCTCTGTCTCTTGCCAATCTGCCTGCCTCGTCTCCGGCCGCCAGCCTGGAGGCAATGCAATGACGCAGGGCGTGATGAGGCGTGGAGGTTCGCAGTCGGGGCCGGCATTCCAGGTGAAGCCGCACTCGCTGCTGGACGATGTCTACGGCATGTTCGTGGGCGTGCTGTTCGCCGCCACCGGCATCCTGCTGCTGCAGGCCGCCGGCCTGATCACGGGCGGCGTGGCCGGCATCGCCTTGCTTGCGTCCTACATGACGGGGCAATCGGTCGGCCTGCTGTTCCTTTTGATCAATGTGCCGTTCTTCCTGTTCGGCTACCTGTTCATGGGTGCGCGCTTCACCATCAAGTCCCTGATCGGCAGCGCGCTGATCATGGCCTTGCTCAAGCTGATTCCCAATGGCCTGACGATCGGCCACGTCGACCCGATGGTGGCGGCGCTGGGCGGCGGCACCTTCTGCGGCATGGGCATCCTGGCCATGGCGCGCCATGGCGCCGGCCTGGGCGGCACCGGCATCTTCACCCTGTGGATGCAGAAGCGGTATGCGATCAACGCGGGCCGCGTGCAGGTGATGATCGACAGCGTCATCCTCATGGTAGCGCTGACAATGGTCGAGCCGGAGCGCGTGGGCTGGTCGGCCCTGAGCGCCATCGCCATGAGCAGCATGGTCATGGCCTGGCACCGCGCCGGCCGCTATTTCGGCAGCTGAGCTTACCTGGCCAGGCGCGCCGCTGCGGCGGCCTTGGCCGTCTCGATCTCTTCTCCCCACGGATCCTTCTTCGGTTCCGGCTTGCCGCTGCCGGCGAAATCCATGATCTCGTCGGTGGCCGGGCGGTAGCGCGGCCAGGCCGGCAGGCCGCGCCCGTTCGGATCGCCTTTGGTCGCGAAGTTCACCAGGTAGGCGCTGATCGCCTTGCCCATCGCGGCGTCCTTCTTTGTGCTCTGCGCGCCATATTTCACCGCCACCGTATCGAAGAAATAGGGGATATCGGTGGCGTGCTCGGCGCCCGGCTTGCCGATGGCGTCGGCGACATAGGAGAAGCGGTAGGCGTACACCGGCACGCCCTGGCCGGCCAGGGTGGCCGCCAGGCTGCGCGCGCCGGCGACCATGAAGCCGGTCTTGCCGCCG
Organism: Massilia sp. AB1; assembly: GCF_018119385.1. NCBI lineage: Bacteria > Pseudomonadati > Pseudomonadota > Betaproteobacteria > Burkholderiales > Oxalobacteraceae > Massilia > Massilia sp. AB1. The sequence continues at coordinate 22,838 of NZ_JAGKSG010000030.1, forward strand.
ATGTCGGCGCTGGTGGCGCCGATCATGACCGGCACCTTGTGGAAGCGTCCGCTGGCGAAGGCCGCGGCCGATTCGATCGCCAGCTTGCCGTCGGCGTAGGGGCCCAGGTAAGTGGGCGCACCCTCGACCTTGCGGTTGGCCAGGTTCAGGCCGTCGACCACCTGCTCGGCGCCCAGGGCGCGCAGTTTGGCCAGGGCCTGCGGGTCGTCCTTCGCGATGCCCTTGGCCGTGGCGAAGTTCACCCCGACCTGCTCGACGTAGGCGAGGCCCGGGTCGACCGTCTTGCCTTCGCCGCCAGACATCACGACCGCCCTGGCGAACAGGCCCTGGGCCATGGGCGAGGTGAGCAATGTATTCACGGCCATGCCGCCCGCCGATTCGCCGATGATCGTCACGTTCGATGCATCGCCGCCGAAGGCTGCCACGTTGCGTTTCACCCATTGCAGCGCGGCCAGCTGGTCCATGAGGCCGTAGTTGCCCAGCATGGCGCCGTCGCCGCTTTCCCTGGTGAGCTGGGGATGGGCGAAGAAGCCGAAGCGTCCCAGGCGGTAATTGAAACTCACCAGCACGACACCCTGTTTCGCCAGCGCCGCGCCCGCATAGGTCGGCGGCGAGGACCCGCCGTTGACGAAGCCGCCGCCGTAGATCCAGACGATCACCGGCAGCTTCGCCGAAGCGGGCTTGGCGGGCTTCCACACGTTCAGGTAGAGGCAGTCTTCGCTGGGCGCAGTGCCGAGCGGGGCGGCGTCGCTGGCGAAGGGGAGTTGCATGCAGTCGGCGCCGTAGCCGGTGGCCTGGCGCACGCCGTTCCAGGCGGCGGCGGGTTGGGGAGGGCGCCAGCGCAGGGCGCCGACCGGCGGGGCGGCGAAGGGGATGCCTTTCCAGCTTGCCACGCCGTTGTGGACTGCGCCTGCGAGCTTGCCGGTGTCGGTGGTGGCGAGCGGCTGGTTCGCTGCCGAGGCGGCGAGGGGTAGGGCGAGCGCAGTGTAGACCGCTAATAGCTTCAGCAGGTCGGGGCGGGGCTGGGGCATTGAGTATCTCCTTGTAGTGCGACGCGTGGAAAGGCGTGCGGGACGCTTACGTTTTTACTTGGTTACCCGCAAAACCGTCGTACGCGCCACTGGCGCCTACGACTCCCGGCGAAGGCCGGAACCCAAGTTTTACGAGCTGTCGAGACGCTAAACTTGGGTCCCGGCCTTCGCCGGGACGACGTGCGTGGGCTAACAATAAGTGTAAGAGGGCTGGCAAGCTCGTCAATGAAAATCTTGACGACGTCGCGGATGAGCGGCAGGTGCTGCCTTTGCCGGCTCGAACCCGGCAAACACCCCCTTCAGCCAGTCGACAAACACCCGCACCCGCGGCGACAGCTGCCGGCTTTGCGGGTACAGCACCGACACCGGCAAGGTCGGCGGCGGCAGTTCCGGCAGCAGCACTTCCAGGCCGCCCGAACGCAGCTCCGCTTCGATCCGGTAGCGCGGCACCTGCACGATCCCTAGCCCGGCAATCGCGCAGGCGGTGTACATGTCCGCCCCCGTCACGGTCACCGAGCCCGGCAAGGTGCGCTGGCGCAGCTCGCCGTCGCGCATGAACTCGAGCGGATACGGACGGCCGGTGGCGGAGGAGACGAAATTGACCGCCTCGTGCCGGTCGAGGTCTTCCAGCTGCTGCGGCCGGCCGAAACGCGCGACATACTCGGGACTGGCGCAGGTCACCTGTTCCAGCTGGGCCAGCGACAGGCCCACCATCGAGGAGTCCTGCAAATTGCCCACACGGAGCACGCAATCGATCCCTTCGCGCACCAGGTCGACGAGGCGGTCGCCCTCGCTGATCTGCAGTTCGAGCGCCGGGTAGCGGGCCAGGAAACCGGGCAGGGCGGGCGCGACGACGTGGCGCGCCAGGGTCGACTGCACGCTGACGCGCAGCAGGCCCGCCGGCGCCGTGCGTGAAAATACGCTTTCCATCTCGGCCAGGTCGCCCAGCAGGCGCACGCAGCGATCGTAGTAGGCCTGGCCGTCCAGCGTGGGCGCGACCACGCGGGTGGTCCGTTCGAGCAGTCGCGCGCCCAGGCGCTGTTCCAGCCGCTTGATGGCATTCGTAACCGTCGCGCGCGGCAGTTGCAGGTCTTCCGCCGCCGCGCTGAAGCTGCGCTGCTCGACAATGCGGGTGAAAATCTGCATTTCCTGAAAGCGGTCCATGTGGCTGGCCATATTATTCTCGCCTTGTTAACAATGCTTGGAAGAAGCGTAGCATTATTTTCTCTCCAATAATGATTGATTTCGGGTGAAATAGGCCCCCGCTTGCGAGCGCCTCGCGCCTGAGAACTGTGAAAATCCGTGAGAGTGTTGCATTTACCCCATAATGACTGCCTGGAAACGAAAGATTCCCCGTCGCATGGTTTATTTGTCATTGTCCGAGGGTATCATCGAGCCCTTCCAACAGTGTTTGCTCAGGTCCATGAAGGGTATGTTCCAGAAGTTACGGTTGTCGACGCTGATGACCTTGGCCGTCTGCACCACGGTCGCATTGACAGTCGGCTTGCAGCTTAGCTTGGTGAATCACTTCGCGGTGCGCCATGCCGGCATGGAAGCCGAGCTGCGCCTCCAGCAGCTGTCCTGGCAAATGCGCGATTCGCTCAACCGCATCGTCGAGCAGGCCGCCGGCGACGCCCGCCTGCTGGCGGCGCTCCCCGCGCTGCGGCAGGCGCGTGACCCGGCCTCGGCCCGTGACGTGCTGGAAAGCCTGCAGCGCACCTTCCCCGACTATGCCTGGATCGGCATGGCCGCCGCCGACGGCACGGTGACGACCTCCACCAAAGCCCTGCTCGAAGGCGCGAACGTCGGGGCGCGGCCCTGGTTCCAGGCCGGCCTGCATGGGGTGCGGGCCTCCGATTATCACCCGGCCAAACTGCTCGACGGCCTGCTTCCGCGCGGCACCGACCCGTGGCGCTTCATCGACCTGTCCGCTCCCGTGTTCGGCATGGACGGCAAGCTGCAAGGCGTGCTCGGCATGCACCTGAGCTGGGAATGGGCGCGCCGCCACGCGCGCGAGCTGCTCACGCCGGCCCTGCGCGCCTATGGGGCCGAGATCATCGTGGTGCGCGACGACGGCACCGTGCTGCTCGGTCCGCCAGAGATGATCGAGCAAAAGATCGAGACCGCCAGCCTGCACGCCGCCCGCAAGGGCCAGACCGGTTCGCTGCGCGAGGAGTGGCCTGACGGCCGCACCTATGTCACCGGCTACAGCCAGACCGGAGCGGCCAACGATCCGGCCTCGCTGCGCTGGGTGGTGCTGGTGCGCCAGGTCGAGGAAAAGGCGATGGAAGGCGCCAGGCAGCTGCAGGAGCGCATGCTGATGTGGAGCGCGGCGCTGGCGCTGCTGCTGGCGCTCGCGGCCGGCCTGCTGGCGCGCCGCCTGAGCCGCCCCATGGCCCAGCTGGGCCGGGCGATCGAAGCAGCTACGCAAGCCACCGCCGCAGGCGAAGAAGCGCCGCCGATTCCGCTGGTGGACGGCTTTCACGAAGCGACCGTGCTGTCGGGCACCTTGCACGACCTGGTGCGCAGCGAGGCCGAGAACCGGCGCGCGCTGCTGGCCATGAACGAAAGCCTGGAAGCGGCGGTCGCCGAGCGCACCGCCGAGCTGCAGGCCCTGCTGCTGCGCGACGTGCTCACCGGCCTGCCGAACCGGCGCGCCCTGCTGGAGACCTTGCCGGAAGCGATGAGCCGTGCCCAGCGCGTCGGCCGCCCGGCGGCGCTGCTGTTCATCGACATGGATGGCTTCAAGGCGGTCAACGACACCTATGGCCACGAAGAAGGCGACGAGCTGCTGTGCCAGTTCGGCGCGCGCCTGGCCCTGGCCGTGCGCAAGACCGACATGGTGGCGCGCCTGGCCGGCGACGAGTTCGTCGTGGTGCTGGAGATGCTGACCGACTACGCCCATGCCGAAGACACTGCGCGCAAGCTGCTCGACCGGGTGCAGGAAGGCTTCCGCCTGCGCAAGGCCACCGTGCACGTCGGGGCCAGCATCGGCGTCGCGGTGCACATGCCGGACGATGCGCCCGACCTGGACGCCTGGCTGGCGCGCGCCGACCACGCCATGTATGGAGCCAAGCGCTCGGGCAAGAATACGGTCGCGCTGGCGGCGGTGCCTGTCTGAACGGCTAGGTTGCCGGGCTGCAAGCCGGACTGTTACCATCTGAGCATAATTTCTTGTGCTGCCGGTGGCGGCCGATGCCATGTCCGAAATCAGCCTCCTGATCCATACCCTGAAGCGCCAGCTTAAACTGCAGGGCATGACCTACCGCGACGTCGCCCGCTCGCTCGGCCTGTCCGAGCCCAGCGTCAAGCGCCTGTTCGCCACCGAGCAGTTCACCCTGGACCGCGTGGTCGAGGTCTGCAACCTGCTCGGCTTCACCCTCGCCGAACTGGCCCAGGAAGCCCAGGACGGCCAGCGCCGCCTGCGTACCCTGAGCGCGGAGCAGGAAAGCGAGCTGGTGTCGGACGCCAAGCTGCTGCTGGTGTCCGTGTGCGCGCTGAATCACTGGAGCATGGCCGAGATGCAGGCCGTGTACCGCCTGAGCGAGGCGGAGTGCGTGCAGCACCTGCTGCGCCTGGACCGGCTGCAGCTGATCACGCTGCTGCCGGGAAACCGCATCCGCCTGAACGTGGCGCGCGATTTCGACTGGCTGGCCGACGGGCCGATCCGGCGCTATTTCCGCGAACAGGGGATGCCGGATTTCCTGGATGGGGCCTTCGCCCAGGCGGGGGAGTCGCTCGACTTCGCGCATGGCATGCTGACCGAAAGCGCGCAAGCCAAGCTGCGCGCCGAGCTGCGGCAGCTGAGGACGCGCTTCGCCCAGCTGCACGAAGAGAGCCTGGCGGCGCCGCTGGCGCAGCGCAAGGGGACCGGCTTGCTGCTCGCCTTGCGCGAGTGGGAACCGGCCGCGTTCAGCGCGCTGCGGCGCTAGGCTTGGCGGCGTCGATCTTGTAATCCCACGCCGCCAGGGTCCGCTTCGCGGCGCTGCCCGGCAGGGAGTACTGCTGCTTCGCCCCGCTCAGGTTGACCGTCACGCCCACCGCATTCCCATCCTTCTCGCGCCGGAACGCGAACACCTTGTCGTTCCCCGTCTCCAGCACCTTCACCGCGCCGCCGTACTGCCCGTTCCACAGCGCAGGATTGTCATGCTTGAGCTTGAGTAGTCCCGCATAGAAGGATGCGTACGGAATATCCTTCCACTCGATCGGATCTTTCTCGAAGAATTCCAGCCGCTTGTGCAAGCCCGCTTCCTGCCCACCATAAATCAGCGGCATGCCGGGCAAGGTCGCCGCCAGCACCGCCATCGCCTTGAAGGCCGGGCCGTAGTGTTCCTTGTCGCTGCCGTGCCAGGAGTTCTCGTCATGGTTGCTGGTGAAGCGCATCCGGTAGGCGTATTCCGGATAGGCGACCTTCGGCTGGGCCAGGAACTCCTTCAGCGCACGCGCATCGGCCTTGCCCTTGGCGATGTCCTTGAACAGGCCAAGCGTATCCCAGCCGTAGGTCATGTCGAAGGCTTGGTGCTGGTCGGGCTGCCAGGCTTCGGCCAGCATGAACACCGGCTTGATCTTCTCCAGCTCGGCGCGCGTCTCCACCCAGAAGGCGAGCGGCACCTTGGCCGACACGTCGGCGCGGAAGCCGTCGATATCGGCCTCGCGCACCCAGAAGGCCATCGCGTCCGCCATGCCTTTCCAGAGGCCTGGCTGCTTCCAGTCGAGGCCCGTCACGTCGGTCCAGTACTCCGGTTCGGCCCCTTCGGTATAGGTGACCGGAAAGATCTCGCCTTTCTCGTTCTTCAGGTACCAGTCCGTGTGCTCGACGGTCCAGGGGTTGTCGAAGGCCGTGTGGTTGGCGACCCAGTCGATGATCACCCGCATGCCGAGCCCGTGCGCCTGCCGCACCAGTTGCTTGAAGTCGTCCATGCTGCCGTAATCGGGATTGATGCCCTTGTAGTCGCGCACCGCGTAATAGCTGCCGAGACTGCCCTTGCGGTTCTTTGCGCCGATCGGGTGGACCGGCATCAGCCACAGGATGTCGACGCCCATCTTGCGCAGGCGCGGCAGGTGGGCGGCGAAGGCCTTGAACGTGCCTTCCTTCGTGTACTGGCGGATGTTGACTTCGTAGATGTTGGCATTGCGCGACCACGCGACATGCTCGACGACCGCCGGACTACGCGCTTGTTGAGCGGAAACCTGCAGCGGAGAAAGCGTGGCGCACACGGCCATTGCGAGCATCGAAAGAGGGCGGGCGGCGTTTCTCATGGGTATCCTTGTTGGGTTGACGTAAGTCATTGTACGGTGCCGAACTACATCGAACCTCGAAAGTTTGGCACGACGGCTGGAATATCTGCATGTTTCGGCGTAATCTGAGTGTTATGTGAAGTATTAGACAGATCGGCTCGCCAAACAGTCGGAAAGTAAGCGACAGAGAGGGATGACGCCATGAGAATGTCAATCGTCGCATGTGCCGTACTCGGAGGGAGTGCGGCTTGCGCCGCGGCGCAGGACCACGCCGCTCCGAACGGGAGCGCCGGCGCCAAGGCAATCAAGGAATACGTCTGCACCGACAAGTGCAGCGAAGGCGCGCGTCCGCCCGCGGGCGCGGCCCAGGATGCCCCTGCGATCTTCACTGTCGAGACCGTTCCCGAGCAGGATCAGGCGTCCAGGAACAGCGGGAAAGGCGGGCGTGGAGGTGCGCTGACCGTCGGCCGCCAGTACAGCCTGGAATACACGGCGCTCAACGATGTGGGCGATCCCTTCCATGGCGGCCTGGCCGGCGCCAGCCAGCCTTCCGGCCCGCGCGCCGGCGACAGCATGAACTACCGGGGCCGCGTCGCCGGCCTGTCCACCGGCGCGGCCTGGGACAAGGGCGACATCGACGGCTCGCCGTCCGGGCGCGCATGGGGCATGTCGCTGGGATTCAGCGCCGGTCCGCTGACCATCCGCGCGGCCCACCAGAACCGCAACGTCGCCAAGGTGACGCGCTACGACCAGGTCGGCATCAGCATGGCGGCCAAGAATTCCATTCTCGCCGCCAATATGCGCTTCGGCTGGGGCACCGCCTATGCGGCCTACAGCGCCAGCCGCGGCTGGGGCAGCTCGCCGCTGTTCAATCCCGACAACCCCTACGGCGCAGGCATCGCCTCCACGCCCTCGACCGACAGCCGCGACGTGCTGGCGGGCGTGGCCGTGCCGATCGGCCACGCCACCACCTTGCTCGCTTCCTACATCCGCAAGAACGACCGCGACCCGGCCAACCGCGACGCGCGCCAGATCGCCGTCGGGGCAAGCTATGCGGTATCGCGGCGCCTGGATTTCTATGCCGCCTGTTCGCGCATCCAGCAGCTGAACGGCACGCCGCAGGGCGCGCGCTCCGGCAATGGACTCGCCGTCAACCTCGGCATGCGGCGCTCGTTCTGACGCTGCGCGCGCAGCGTGCGTGCGCTGCGCCGCCGCAAGGCAAATTTCAGTACCCTGTCTCCATGGTTCAACGATCATCTACTGGAGGCATCATGACTGGAACTAGCACCCTCGATCCGGACAACTTCCCGGAACGTCCGGACCGCAGCCTCGGCAAGGGGCATGGCATCGACGCGCTCGGGCCGAGCGACATTTCCGACACCGGCAGCGACGTGGTGGGCGGCCCGGGCTTTGCGGGCAACCTGGACCCGGAGCAAATGCTCGATTTCGATGAAGGCACGACCTCGGACATGGAGATGAGCCATGCGGGCGATACCGCCGGCCCCGACGTCGGCGACGCCAACTTCTCGGGCGACAGCGACTCGGGCGGCACCGGCGAGCGGGCTTCGGCCGGCCGCGACACGGTGGTCAAGGACGGCGCCGACATCGACACCGACCACATCGAGTCCATCCCCGATCTGCCGCTGACCGAGGAGGACACCAACTTCTTATCGAGCAAACCGCCGCGACAGTGACCAGGCCGCGAACAGGGCTCCACCGCCCAGCAGGGCGGTGACCAGCGGCGTGGAGCGCAGGCTGGCCTTGGTGTACAGGCTGCGCTCGTGGATATGGCCCGGCATACCCTGGCGCTGGCGCAGCTCATGCGCCGGATTCGGGGCGTGCAGCGCGTCGCGGCGGCCCGGCTGGGCGGCGATGTCCGACTTCTGCTGCCGGAACATGGTCGCGCGCATGTAGCGGTCGAACAGGCGGGGCATGGCGCGCGAACCGGCGGAGATCATCTTCGAGGCGCTGCCCGCGTAGACGTCGCGCTTCGGCGCCTGGGCCGCGTGCAGGATGGCCTCGGCCACCACTTCCGGCGCGTAGATCGGCGGCGGCAGGGCCGGCTCCTTGTCCAGGTAATTCTTCGCGTGCTTCACGAACATGGTGTCGATCGCCGCCGGCTTGACCAGGGTGACCGACAGCGGCGCATCTTCCTTTTCCAGTTCCATCCGCAGCGAATCCGTGAAGGCTTTCACGGCGTGCTTGGAGGCCGAGTACATGCCCTGCAGCGGGATGGCGCGGTCGGACACCTCGCTGCCCACATTGATGATGGCGCCGCCGCCGCGCGTCTTCATGCGCTTGACCGCTTCCAGCGAACCGTTGACCACGCCCCAGAAATTGGTCTGGAACAGGCGGTGGTGGTCCTCGGGCGCGACGTCTTCCAGGCGGCCGAACACTGAGATGCCGGCATTATTGACCCAGGTGTCGATGCGGCCGAAGCGCTCCATCGCGGCCTGTCCGATGCGCTCGACGTCGGCCGGGTTGCCGACGTCGGCGGCGACCGTGGCCACTTCGACGCCGCGCACGCGCAGTTCGCTCGCCAGTTCGTCGAGGGCCTCGGCGGCGCGCGCGGCCAGCACCAGTCTGGCGCCCTGGTCGGCGGCCATGCGTGCCGTGGTCAGGCCGATGCCGCTCGTGGCGCCGGTGATGACCATGACCTGTTCGTTGAGCTTGCGGAGTTTGACTGACATGACGTGTTCCTTTCCTTGGATAGGTGCGGAAGGACTGCCGCGGAGAAACGGGGCAGGCCACGAGTTGACGAACTAATCACGTCGTGGTCGATGGGGGGATTTCAAGGGTTGTTTTTGGATGGGGAGGGGCAGGAGTGCTCGATGCGGAGTGCGGGAGCAAAACGCAGAGGACACGGTGAAGAATGAAAGAGCAGGGGTATCGCTATTCCTTCCCGCAACCATAAAACCGTCGTACGCGCCAGTGGCGGGTACGACGGTTTTTAGCGTGCTGGCTTCGGTTAGTAATGGCTAGCCGCACTGATACAAGGCTGCAGAACGGCTCAGGGAATTACCTACCCGGCTGATAAATCTGATCGAACACGCCGCCATCCGAGAAGTGCGCCTTCTGCGCCTGCGTCCAGCCGCCCAGCTCGCTGATCTGGAACAGCTTGATGTTCGGGAACTGGGTCGCGTACTTCTTGGCGAAGCGGTCCACCGCCGGGCGGTAGTAGTTCTTGGCGATGATTTCCTGCCCTTCGTCGCTGTACAGGTATTCCAGGTAAGCCTGGGCCACCTTGCGCGTGCCCTTCTTGTCGACGTTCTTGTCGACCACGGCCACCGGCGGTTCGGCCAGGATGCTGATCGAGGGGGCGACGATCTCGAACTTGTCCGGACCCAGTTCGCGCAGGGCCAGCAGGGCTTCGTTTTCCCAGGCCAGCAGCACGTCGCCGATGCCGCGCTCGACGAAGGTGGTGGTGGCGCCGCGGGCGCCCGAGTCGAGCACCGGCACGTTCTTGTACAGCTTGGCCAGGTAGTCGCGTGCGGTCTGCGGCGAGCCGCCCGGCTGGCGCAGGGCGTAGCCGTAGGCGGCCAAATGGTTCCAGCGGGCGCCGCCCGACGTCTTCGGGTTCGGCGTGATCACCGACACGCCCGGCTTGACCAGGTCGCCCCAGTCGCGGATCTGTTTCGGATTGCCCTTACGGACCAGGAACACGATGGTTGAGGTATAGGGCGAACTGCGGTAGGCAAGGCGCTTTTCCCAACCGGGCGCGACCAGCCCACGTTCGCTGATAGCATCGATGTCATAGGCCAAGGCCAGGGTCACGACGTCGGCTCCCAGGCCGTCGATCACGGCACGCGCTTGCTTGCCCGAGCCGCCATGCGACTGCTTGACCGTCACGTTGTCGCCGGTCTTGGCCTTCCAGTGCTTGGCGAAGGCGCTATCGAAGTCCTGGTACAGCTCACGCGTCGGATCGTAGGACACATTGAGCAGGGTGACGTCGGCTGCGAAGGCAGTGGACTGAACCAGCAGCGTCAGGGCTGCCAGCGAACGGATAAGGTTTTTGCGAAACATGTTCTGTCTTTCGGTGGGTTCGGAAACACTAGAGTAGAGTTCCGGCCCACCCGAAGAGAACGAATAGTTTCGCCTAACAATATGCGTTTTTTGATGCGTGCGATGTTTGGATGTTGCTCAGGTGTTCGCAACCTGGGACCGCTTACTTGGCCTTGGACAGCACCAGCAGCCAGCGGCGGAACAGCAGGATTTCGACGTGGCCGGCATCGACACCGGTATCGCATTCGATGATCGGGTTGACCGCATAGAAGCGCTTGCGGAAATCACGGGTGACGCGGATTTCGCGGCGGCCGATGCGGGCCATAAAAGGGACAGGTGCGTATTCCAGGCCGAAGGAGCTGTTCAGAGTGGTCATGGCGTTTTTCCTTTTATCGTTGTTTGTTGTCGATGAGTGAAGAATAGCAACAACCACTGTATATGTCTACAGTACTGTGTGGACATACAGTAAAAAAATATTTTTGTGGTTTTTTCGCCAATAGGCCCCATATCGCGCAGCATGTTGAACAAGGTTACCCCCCGCCTGCACCGCTTCGCCGCGGCGCGCTTCTCGCCCGAAGGCGAATTCGGACTCCACCTCACGGTCGGGGTCGCCATGCTGCTGGCCGCCATGGCCGTCTTCGCCCGCCTCGCGGGTGCGGTCGTCGCCGGCGCCCCCATCACCCAGACCGACCTGGAAGTCGCCAACTGGCTGCACGAACACGCGCGCCAGGGCGGCCTGCTGCGCGAGCTGCTGCTTGTGGTCACCCATGTACACAGCACGCCCGGCATGCTGGCGCTGACCGCCATCGCGGGCATCTGGCTGTACCGGCGCGGCCATCGCTACTGGATCGTGGCGCTGATCGCCTCCGTCCCCGGCGGCATGCTGCTCAATGTGGCGCTCAAGCATACCTTCGAGCGCGCCAGGCCGCATTTCGTCGAACCGATCCTTACCCTGAGCACCTACAGCTTCCCCAGTGGCCACGCGCTGGCCGCCACCGTGTTCTACGGCTTCCTGGCCTGCTATGCGGCGCGCCATGCGCGCGGCTGGCCGGGGAGGGTATTGCCCTTCCTGCTGGCCGCGGCGATGATCTTCACGGTGGCGTTCTCGCGCATGTACCTGGGCGCGCACTATTTGTCCGACGTCCTGGCCGGCATGCTCGAAGGTTGCGGCTGGCTGGCTGTTTGCATCACCGCCGCCGTCACGTTCAACCGGCGCAGCGCGGCGCGCCAGAAGCGTCAGACGGGCAGCGCGCCGCCCCAGGAAGTGTGAAAGGAGAACCATGCGTACCCTCGTGCACCTGTCCGACCTGCATTTCGGCCGTGTCGACCAAGAACTGCTGGCGCCGCTGCGCGGGCTGATCGAACGCGTCGCGCCGGACGTGCTGGTGGTCTCGGGCGACCTGACCCAGCGCGCCCGTCCCGAACAGTTCGAGGAGGCGCGCGCCTTCCTCGACACCTTGCCGGGACCGCAGATCATCGTACCGGGCAACCACGACATCTCGCTGTACAACGTGTTCCGCCGTTTCGTGCTGCCACTGGCGCGCTACAAGCGCTACATCACCGACGACCTCGACCCGGTCTACATCGACGACGAGATCGCCGTGCTCGGCGTGAACACGGCGCGCTCGCTGACCATCAAGGACGGACGCGTCAGCCGCCACCAGGTGGAGAGCATCCGGAAGTGCCTGTCCGGCCTGGACCCGGCCCTCACGCGCATCATCGTGACCCACCATCCCTTCGACCTGCCCGATCACTTCGAGGAACGCGACCTGGTGGACCGCGCGCCGATGGCGATGAAGGTGTTTGCGGAGACGGGGGTGGACATCCTGCTGGCGGGCCACATGCACGCCAGCCATGCCGGCAGCACGGCGGAACGCTACCAGATGAGCGAATACGCTGCCCTGGTGGTGCAGGCCGGGACGGCGACCTCGACCCGCGGACGCGGCGAAGTGAACTCTTTCAATGTGATCAGGGTCGAACAGCAGAAAGTCGAAATCGACCGTTACGGATGGGACGTCGTGCACAAGGACTTCCACGTGGTGAACACGGAGAAGTTCATGCGTAATGGGAATGTCTGGACACCGCACATCGATGGGATGCTGGCGGCCGGGCTCTAAGCTCTGTCTGACTTACTGGAGGAAGCCGGTCGATAAGGCTTGAACACCCGTCTCTCAACGTTAGCAGCTTACGTTAGCACGTCGTACGCGCCACCGGCGCCTACGACTTCCGGCGGAGGCCGGAACCCAAGTTCCGCAAGCATACCGACTGCGCAACGAACTTGGACCCCGGCCAAGGGGGCCGCCCAGGCCCGGGGCGACGGTTTTATGGCTAGCCACACTAACCGATCGGCCAGACGATCAGCTGACGAGTCGGCAAGTCGGCAAGTCGCCAGTCGTAATCAGTCAAGTCATACGGAACTTAGATCCAGTACTCGGTCAGCCGCGACAGCATCTCCCGAATGCGGTCCGTCCACGGCCGTCGCCGCCACTGCTCGAGGGTCACTTCCTTCGAGTCGCGCAGGTCTTCGTTGAACGCGCTTTCCATGTCGCGTCCGAAGGCCGGGTCGAGCACGACCACATTCACCTCGTAGTTATGAATAAAGCTGCGCCGGTCGATATTGGCCGAACCGATGGTCGACCACATGCTGTCGATGACGGCCGTCTTCGCGTGCAGCACCGCCACCTGCAGCTGGTAGATGCGCACGCCTCCCTTCAGCAGCTGGTCGTAGAAGGATTGGCCCGCGTACTTGATGAAGTCGTGGTCCGAGACGCCCGGCAGCACCAGCTTCACATCCGCTCCCCGCTTGGCGGCGCCGATCAGCGCGTCCACCGTCTGCTGGTCCGGCACGAAATAGGCCGAGGTGATGTGGACCGACTTCTTGGCCTCGTTGATGGCCAGCAGCAGCGCCTTGTAGATCTCGGAATCGCGCTCAGGCGTGGTGGCCAGCACCCGCACCACCTTGTCGCCCGCGGGCGCCAGGCGGGGGAAGTAATCCACCTGGGGCAGCTCGCCCGCCTCCTGGCTCACCCAGTTGTCGATAAAGGCATACTGCAGGGCAGCCACCGCCGGGCCTTCGATGCGGATGTGGGTATCGCGCCAGCCCACCTTGTTGGCGTCGGCGGTACTGGCCTTCATGCGCGAGCGGAACAGCGAGCTGTTGGCATAGGTCTCGCTGATGTTGATCCCGCCCGTGAAGGCGACCTTGCCGTCGACCACCATGATCTTGCGGTGGTCGCGGTTGTTCAGCTGCCACTTGCCCGGACGCTGGGCCGGGTTCACCGGGTTGAAGATCAGGACGTTGAGCCCGCCCGCACGCAGGTGTTCAAAAAATTCCTTGGGCGTGGCCAGGGTGCCGACGCCGTCGGCGATGATGTTCACCACCACGCCCTGGCGCCGCTTCTCGATCAGGAGCTCGGCGAACTCCAGGCCCACCGGGTCGCGGTCGAAGATATAGGTTTCGAGGTTGATCGAGGTGGTGGCGGCGCGCGCCGCGTCCATCATGGCGCGGATCGTGGCCGGGCCGTCGAACAGCAGGTCGACCCTGTTGCCGGCGATGAGAGGCACGCCGGTGGCCTGTTCCTCGAGCACCGCCAGCTGCTTGAGGTCGGGCGTGGCGTTGGCCCAGCGGCGCGCCAGCAGGGCGGACGCTTTCTTCTTGTCGAGGGCGCCGCGCGGCGTGGCGACGGTCGGGGTCGCCTTCGCGGGCTGGTCGGGCAGGCGGTCGGCGTCGGGCAGGGTCTTGCACGAGGCGACCACGCACACGAAGGCGAGGAAGGCGGCCCATGCGCTGATGCGGTACTTGTTCATTTCGTTCCCCTCAGGGTATGCGGGTCGGGCGGCGGCAAGGTCTGGAACTTGGGGCCGATGAAGAACTCGACCGGCGAATACGCGAAGCGCCGGCCGAGGGCGCGCAGCAGCAGGATGCCGCGCTTGAAACGGATCTTGCGGGCCCGCAGGGCCACCCACAGCGCCAGGCCGAAGCTCACCAGCAGGTTGGCGGCGCCGATCAGGAACACGCCCAGCGCGGCGTTGCCCAGCTGCGCAGGCGTCAGGTCGTAGTCCAGTCCTACCAGCGCGGTGGCGACGTTGGCGGTCGAGAAGGTGATGTGGCGGATGTCGAGCGGCAGGCCGAGCAGGTAGCCCACGGTGCCGGTGGTGCCGAGCAGGATGCCGAAGAAGAAGTTACCCATCAGGCCGCCGAGATTGTCCTCGACATACTGGGCGAAGCGCCCCAGGCGCTCGGCGCCCAGCACGCGCCGCAGTCCGCGCAGCTGGCGCACGCGCTGGCCCATGCGCGTGTACAAGGCCTTGTTGTCGTAGTAGCCCGAGATCAGGCCGGCCACGAACAGCCAGACCCCGGCGATCGCGGCATAGAACACGGCCGGGCTGTGGATCGGGTCGACGTCGGCCAGCAGGTGGTGGGCCTTGTCCGGGCTCACCAGGTGGTGGCCGGTGAACCATACCCAGGCCTCGGCCAGCGCCCAGGCCACGGGGAAGGCGAGCAGCACGTTGCCCAGCACGGCCACCATCTGGGTGCGGAATACCTTGTTGACCAGCTCGGCCATGCGGTCGACGTCGACCCCGCGCCCGTTCTCGGCGCGGTGCAGCGAGGCGGCGATGCGCTGGGCGGTCATGGCCGGCTGCTTGGTGGCGATGGTGAAGCGCAGGATGTGCACCAGCACGAAGCCGAGCGAATAATTCATCGAGAACAGGAAGGCTTCGACCAGCGGGGCACTGCGCAGGGTGCCCAGCAGGATCTTGAACATGGCCATGAAGCCGACGATGAAGCCGGCTCCGCTCGCCGCCCAGAACATGTGGCGCAGTTCCCTGCGGCTTTCGGCGATGTAGTGCTCGCCGGTGCGGCTGGCGTTCTCGGTCACGTTGCGCGCCAGCAGGTCGACGTTGTCGCGCAGCAGGCCGCGGATGCGGTACTTGGTGTTGTGGGCCTCGATCAGTTCCTGGGCCAGGTCGACCGCCGCCAGGCGCCGGTCGCTCACCACGGGTTCGGCCGGGCGCGCTGCACTGGTCGCGAGGGCGTCCAGGTCCAGGGTCGGCGCGGACGGCAGTTCCCCGCTTACGTCCACCAGGTAGAGCAGCTTGTGCAGGCGCTCCAGGCTCTGGTGCAGGGCCACCAGCAGGTAGGTGAGGGCGACGCTGGTGCCGGACGAAAGGGCGCCGCGGCGGATCTTGGCCACCACCTCCTCGCACTGGTCGAGCATCACCAGCAGGTGGCGCGCATCCTCGGGCTGTTCGATCTGGCCCTCGAGGTAGCGGCCGTACTCATCGAGGTAGCGGTTGACCTCGATGTTCTGCATCAGGAAGGGCGAGTCGAAATCCTCGATCTCGCTGTAGCTGTGCACCAGGCGCGGCTCCAGGCCCAGCGCGCAGATGCGGCAGGACAGGGTGCGGATCGCATCCAGCAGGCCCATGATGGTGACCAGGCGCGCGCGGTCCGGACTCGCCGGTGCGCCGCCGCGCTCTTCGGGCGGGGGGGCGTCGGCGACCACGTCGAACAGCTCCAGCCAGTCGGCGGTGGGCACTTCGCGGATCCATTCGTAGTCGTCCTCGCGGTACAGCACCTGGTCCAGGGCGTCCGATAAATACAGGTCGTCGAGCGCGGGCGGCAGGAAACGGTAGGTGACGCGGCGCTTCAGTTCGGTGACGAAGCCGTCGTTCGAGAGGATCCCGATGTCGCTGTACAGGCTGGTATGGCGGCGGCGCTCGAGCAGGGTCGTGACGTAGCGGCGCAGCGCCCAGGCCTGCGCGGGATTACCCTTGAGCAGCTGGGTCAGGGTGCGCACGTTCTTCGCCGGATCGTCCGGCCGCTGCCACAGCCAGCGCTGGCGCGGACGCAGCTGGCAGACCAGCTGCACCAGCAGGTCGATATCGCCACTGTCCGGATCGATCTGTTCGAGAATAGCTAGCATGGAAAACAACATTGTCGGAAAGCCTCAGTGTACGCGAGGCAGGCGGTCGGCATGGTTCGGAAACGAACAGTAAGCCGACTGTACTGACGGATGCCATCCGACTGGACGCGAGAGCGCCGAAGCCGATACACTGGACTGATTTTGTTACCAATCGGGAAGAACATGTACCTGACTTACTTCAACGGCCAATGGGCCGAAGGCAACACTCCTCTGTACGGCGCGATGGACCACAGCCTGTGGCTGGGCTCCTCGGTCTTCGACGGCGCGCGCGCCATCCGCGGCAAGCTGCCGGACCTGCGTCCGCACCTGGAGCGCGTGATCGCCTCCAGCGAGAAGCTGGGCCTGCGCTGCCCGCTGAGCGTGGACGAGATGGAGAAACTGGTGCGTGAAGGCGTGACCAAGTTCCCGGCGGACGCCGAGCTCTACATCCGCCCGCTGGTCTTCGGTTCCGAGGGCTTCCTGATCCCGGTGGCGGAAAAGAGCCAGTTCGCCCTGACCCTGTTCGACGCGCCGCTGCCGCCCTTCGCAGGTTTTTCGGCCTGCCTGTCGACCCTGCACCGTCCGCAGCCGACCATGGCGCCGACCGACGCCAAGGCCTCGGCCCTGTACGCCAACTCCACCCGCGCCATGCGCGAGGCCAAGGAGCGCGGCTTCGACCAGGCGATCATGCTGGACGCCGCCGGCGCCGTGGCGGAATTTGCGTCCTCCAACCTGTTCCTGGTTACCGAAGACGGCAAGGTCGTGACCCCGGCCCTGAACGGCACCTTCCTGGCGGGCATCACCCGTGCGCGCGTGATCGCGCTGCTGGCGCAGGAAGGCGTGCAGGTCGAAGAGCGCATCGTCAAGCCGGAAGAACTGGAAACGGCGCGCGAGATCTTCAGCACCGGCAATTATGGCAAGGTGACGCCGTGCACGCGCTACGAGAGCCGCTCGCTGGAAGCGGGTCCGGTGGCGCGCCGCGCCCGCGAACTCTACCTGGCGTTCACCGAGGCGTCCTGAGTTCCTCTCAGGTTCTCACGTAAGGCCTGCAGCAGGATGACGGTCTTGGCGTCGCAGATGCCGCCGTCCCGCACCTGCCGCAGGGCCTGGTCGACGTCCATTTCGAGGACTTCGATGTCCTCGCCTTCGTCTTCTTCTCCGCCGCCTTCCTCTTTCTTGTCGGCCTTGGTGTACTCGCCCAGGAAGTAGTGCACCTGCTCCGTCAATGAACTGGGGCTGGCGAACAGGGTCATCAGCTTGCGCAGCTTGCGCGCTTCGTAACCGGTTTCCTCCATCAGCTCGGCGCGGATGCGGTCTTCGGGACTGGCGTCGTCGAGTATGCCGGCCGGCACTTCGATCATGAAGCCGTCGTGGCCCGCCAGTCGCGCGCCGGGGCGGAACTGGCGTGTCAGCAGCACGGTGCGGCGCTCCGGATCGTAGAGCAGCACGGCCACGCCCGAAGCGCTGGCATAGACTTCGCGCGTCTGGCGCTGCCAGCTGCCATTCTTGCGGCGCTGTTCGTAGGTGAGGTTCTTGAGCTGGAAGTAGTTGTTCGAGAGGATGTCTTCCTTGATGATGCGGATGGGGTCGTCGGTGGACATGCTGGCTCCTCGTAGATGTAGGTCGAGGATACCCGGAGGGGAGGGAGGCCCGCGCACCGTTTCGTCTTCCATCAGTCCGCAACCCCGGAACGACGGTTTCACAGCTAGCAGAAATAAAAAAGCTGCCGGCTTTCACCGGCAGCTTTCCCACATCACGATGCAACAGACGCTAATCAGCCCTGCGCACGCTCCGCCACATAGATCTCGACACGGCGATTGCGCGCACGTCCCGACGCATCGTTATTCGACGCGATCGGCTCGCGCTCGCCGCGGCCTTCGATGGTGATGCGGTTCGGGTTCACGCCGCGGGCCGACAGGTAGTCGCGGGTGCGCGCCGCGCGGTCGACCGACAGCGGCTGGTTGATGTCCGGGGTGCCGGTGCTGTCGGTGTGGCCGATGATGGTCACGGTGGTCGCCGGATTTTCCTGCAGGGTCTGGGCGAAGCGCTCCAGCACCGGCTGGAAGTTGGACTTGATGTCCGAACGGCCGGTGTCGAACGAGACGTCGCTCGGGATTTCCAGCTTCAGGCGGTTGTCCTGGGTCTGGGTAACCTGCACGCCGGTGCCGCGGGTCGCCTGTTCCATCTGCTGCTTCTGCGCTTCCATGCGCTTGGACCAGATGTTGCCGATCACTGCGCCGGCTGCGCCGCCGATCACCGCGCCGCGGGTCGCACGGCCGCTGCCGCCGCCGCTGGTGGTGCCGCCGATGATGGCGCCCAGGCCCGCGCCGATGCCGGCGCCGGTGGCGGTGCCACGCTGGGTGGCGCTCATGTCGGCGCAGCCGCTGGCGGTCAGGGCCACGAGGGCGGCGGCGACTGCCGATTTGGTCAGTTTGCTATGCATAGAAATCTCCTCAAAATAAAATCCGTTTCGGAGTCGCGCCCGTTCCAGGCACGACCGCGAAACGGATTGGTCCTACAAAAACAGCGCATCACTACGTGATGCACTCACTATATGCCGCGCCCGCTGATCAGTCGCACCAGAATCATGATCACGGCCACAACCAGCAGAATGTGGATGAAGCCGCCGATGGTGTACGACGTCACCAGGCCAAGCAGCCACAGGACGATGAGGATAACGGCGATGGTGTAGAGCATAATGGCCTCCTTGACAGAGTGTTTCGCGCTGATTGCGCTGTGATTCCAGTATGCTTTTCGCCGTACTCGAGCACCGTACGATGGCGTACATTAAACGCAACTTTTCTCCGTGCGCAAGCCGGGGATCCATCCCATCAGCCCCATCAGCCCAGTCACGCCGATCAGGCAGGTCAGCATGCCGCCCGCCACCAGGAACACCACATCCTGCGGCTGCAGCGAACCGCTGGCTGCCGAAGGCGGTTCGGCCGAGAACAGGCCAAAGCCGGTGAGTACCACTCCCCAGATGATGATGCCGATCCATGCGAGACTGTTCATATGGCTTCCCCTTCGATGGTTTAGTTTCCACACCGCCACTTTGTTTCAGCGTGGATCCATTTTCGGGGTAGCTCATCCATTCTTCCGTGCGCTGCCGCACATTGTCATTTAGAAAGTTTTGGCCGGCATCCTCGCGGAAAACCGGCCATGTGCTAGCCATGCGGCTTGGGTGTATATCGTGGGCGCGGCGGTTCAGGCCACCGAACGCAGGCGGCCCTTGACGATGCGCACGCGGTCGCCCGAGCGCCATTGCGGCGGGCTGCTCTGGCGGAAGGTGCGCAGGGTGCCGTCGTCCAGGCGTACCCGGATTTCATAGCTGGTGGTGGCCTTCATATTGCCTTCGACCTGGTTGCCGACCACGGCGCCGCCCACTGCGCCGGCCACGGTCGCGATCTTGCGTCCGCTGCCGTCGCCGATCTGGTTGCCCAGCAGGCCGCCCAGCACGGCGCCGCCGGCCGCGCCCAGGCCGCTGCCTTCGGCGCGCTGCTTGATGGTGCGGACCGATTCGACGTTGCCGCAGTTCGAGCACCAGTTGCGGCCGTTGTCGGCGGCGGCCACCTGGGTGGCTTTCTTGTGGACCGTCTTGCTCGCCGGTTCAGGATCGTCCCTCACAACGACCGGCTGGGGCTGCTGCACATACGCCTGCGGGGCCGGCTGGGCCGGGTAGACCACGCCCGGCTGTGCCTGCGGCGCATAGCCCTGGACCATGCCGGCCTGCTGTGCAGGAGCCATCGGCACCACGCCAGGGGCCGGTTGCGGCGCGCCCTGCGGCAGCGTGGCGGCCAGGGCCGCGCGGTCGGCTTCGCTCAGCTGGCGGTTGGCGTTGCCGCCGATGGAAGAGGGGATCCAGCCCATGATCGCCGCGGTGCCTACCATGCAGAACAGCAGGACGGCGAGCGCGGCCAGGATCATCAAAGGGTGGAGGCGGCCTTTCACAGGCGAGTTCGGTATGTTGTTCATGTCTTGTCCTTTCCGTTGATCCATGAGGCGGCGCCGGCGCGGCGCAGCTTGCCCATTCGAGCAAACATTGTCGCTAGGAACGAACTGCGCTTCCGTGCGTCACCGTACATACTCGCTCGGGACGCGCCGTTACGCTGGCCTAAATTGTTTGCAAATGTATCCGACACGTCGCCAGGCAGCCATGAAATCCCATCACGAGGACACGATGAATTTTGCTGTGCCCCCGCAGCTCGCCGGGCACCACAGCAACCTGTTGCTGGCGGCCTTGCCGCCGCAGGATCTGGCGCAACTCCTGCCCTCGCTCGACCCGGTGAGGGTCGAGGTCGGCGAGGTGCTGTGTGAAGCGGGCGACCCGATTCAGTACATCTATTTCCCGCACGATTGCCTGATCTCCCTGCTGGGCGTGGCCGAGGGGCGCATGACCCTGGAAGTAGGCCAGGTCGGGCGCGAAGGCATGCTCGGCGCTACCGTGGCGCTAGGGCACGACACCACCCAGGTGCGCGCGATCGTGCAGCGCGCGGGCAGCGCCAGCCGCATGGACAGCGCCCGTTTCCACGAGGAAGTGGCGCGCAATCCGGCGCTGCAGCGGGTGCTCTACCGCTACACCGACCAGCTGCTGGCGCAGGCGATCCAGATCGCCGTGTGCAGCCGTTTCCACGTGCTGGAAGCGCGCCTGGCGCGTTCCCTGCTGGTCACGCGCGACCGCCTGCAGTCGAGCAAGTTCCACCTGACGCACGAGTTCCTGGCCCACGCGCTCGGGGTGCGGCGCGTCGGCGTGACCAAGGCGGCCAGCGCCCTGCAGCAGCAGGGACTGATCAACTACAGCCGCGGCAACATCGAGATCCTCGATCCGGAAGGACTGGCGGCGGCGTCCTGCACCTGCTACGAGATCGTCAAGGAAGCGGGCGCGCTGCCGGTGCACAGTTTCATGTAGCGGACAGCAATGTGGTCAGTTCGTCATTAACATTCGCTTACAAAAAAGACAAACGCCCGGGCAAGCCGGGCGTTTGTCTGTCGGTGTCGGTGCTGCTTGTCGTGCTTAGTTGGTCTTCTTGACCTGGTTGCCGATCACGCCGCCCACTGCTGCGCCGCCGACGGTGCCTGCAGCGCTGCCGCCGGTCAGTGCGCCGCCGATGACCGCGCCGGCGCCGGCGCCGATGGCGGTGTTCTTGTCCTGCTGCGACATGCCCGAGCAGCCAACCAGGCCCACGGCAGCGGTAGCCAGCGATGCGGTAACGATGAGTTGTTTGATGGTTTTCATGGTGGATCTCCTATCGGTGGGTTCTATTTCAGACGCAGGTCATTCCTGACCGACTTCACGCCTTTTACGGTACGGGCAACCGTCGCAGCAGTCGCCACGCTCTCCGCCGAGCTGACGAATCCGCTCAGCTGGACGACGCCTTGATAGGTCTCGACATTGATTTCGGAGGCCTTCAGTTCCGGATCCCCCACCAGCGCCGCCTTCACCCCTGCCGTGATCGCCGCGTCGTCGACGATCTCGGCGACGCCGCGTCCCGGCGCGGTGGAAGCGCACCCGGCCAGGCTTCCCAGGACCAGGCAGGCCAGCAGGGCAGTGGTGGAGCCGAGGTGCTGCATGCTGCGGTTTCCGTTCATTCCAGCTTTCAATGTTCGATGACTTGACGCCAGCATATTCCTGCGCACGATTCTGATCTGTTCGGCAACACACCGATGCGGCACAGTTCGCTAGTCGGTGCGCGCCATCCTCCTTAGCGACGCTGGACCTTGCCCGGCGGCGGAGCGGTCGGCTTCTCCTTGGCCTGGGCCACCAGGCGGGCGCAATCGCTGTCCTCGCCCGGGCCGGCGTTAATCAGGGGCAGCAGGGCCGCCACCGGCGCCGCCGCCGCGGCCAGCGCTGCCGCGCCGCCGGCTTTCAGGGCCAGCACCTTCTTGTCGATCGACACGTCCGGCTTCTTGAACGGGCCGCGCACGTAGAGCGGGGCGCGAAGCGAGAAGATGCGCAGGGCCTTGGTCTGCGGGTTGACGCGCAGGTCGAGCTGCTCGCCGGCCAGGTTGATGGCGCCGTCCACCGTGATCAGGGCTTCCTCGGTATCGATCACGAAACTGCGGGTCTTGGCGATGCCGCTGGTGACGGCGAAGTCGGCCGCCACGCAATTGAGCTGGACCTGCTTGTCGCCAAACAGCTTGGTGAGGATGATGTTGCCGACGTTCAGGCCAGCCATTTCCAGCAGCATCTTGCTCACCGTTCCACGATCGACCAGGGCCTTCAGCTCGCCGTTCGAGCCGGCCAGCAAGCTGGCCACCGAATTACCGACCGCAGACAGCTGGGCGTCGCCATTGATCTGGCCCACCGTCGCCTGCTGGATCTGCTCGACCTGGGGGAACAGCTGCTTGATCTGGATCTTGCGCGCCGCGACCTTGGCGGTGGCCTTGATCGCGTTCTTGCCTTCGCGGCCGCGGCCGTCCAGGCGGATGTTGGAGCGCACCGTGCCGCCCGCCATGCCGAACTCGAGCGGCTCCAGGCTCAGCACCGCGTTCTGCATCTTGAGGTGGGTCGAGAGCTTGCTGATCGGCAGGGCCTTGTCGCGGATGACGCGGTCGGCGGCGAAGCGCACGTCGGCGTCGAGCACGTTCCAGCGCTCGGTCTTGAATTCCTCGACCGGCAGCACCTTGCCCTCGGGCTGCAGGGTCTCGGCATTGCGCTCCTGCTTGGCCTTGTTGGAGTCGGCGCCGATCAGCGGGGCCAGGTCGGCGAACACCAGCTGTTTCGAACGCACGTTGCCCGACAGCTTGGGGCGCTCGCCGCCGGTGACGTATTCGAGCCGGCCGCCGATGTCGCTCGAGCCCACCTTGCCCTTGAAGTCCTCATACACCCAGCGCTTGCTGTCTTCGCTGAGCGTGCCGGTCAGGTGCCCCGAGGTCGAGAACGAGCCGGTGGTCGGCAGCAGCACCTTGGTGAAGTAGTACAGCTGGTCCATGCTGGGACCCGCCAGGTCGAGCTTGAGGTCGAGCGCCGCCAGCCTGGCCGGGCGCGTCACCGTGCCTTCGACGGCGATGCGCGTCTTGCCGGAGCGCATATCGGCCTGGATGGGGTATGGCGTGCTCTGCTGCTTGAGCGAGAGCACCGCGCCGGCCTTGCCGCCGCCTTTCACGGGCGCGCCGTTGTAGGTGCCGCTCAGGGTCCAGCCGACGCCGTATTTCGGATCCTTGTCGAGGGTGCGCACCTGGGCCGTGACATCGGCCTTGGTGACCGCGTCCTTGATGTGCACGACGCCGTCGGTCAGCACCACGCGCTCGAGGTCGAGCTTCCAGCGCGATTTCTCCTGGTTGCGCTTGAAGGTCCAGTTGTTGTGGGTTTCGTCGGTGCGCAGCAGGTCCACGCGCGGCGAGTCGAAGCGCAGCAGCGGAATGTGGATGGTCTTGTCCAGCAGCGCGAATGGATTGAGCGAGAACGAGAACTGGCGTACGCTGGCCATGTCGCGCACCGGCAGGTTCGCCGGATTGCCCACGTACACATCGTCGGCGTAGAGGTAGGGCCAGGGGATGTGGTCGCGCCAGGTGCGCTCGGCCGGGGCCATGTTCTTGGCCGGACGTTCCCATTCGACCTCGAGGTCGCCGCGGATGGCGAAGGGACGGTCGATCGCATCGCTGACCCGGGTGTTGATCCAGGGCCGCGCGCGGTTCCAGTCGAAGGTGAGGATGAAGATAATGGCCAGCACGGGCAGCGCGATGACGATGCCCAGGATGGTCAAGAGGATCTTTTTCTTGCTTTTGTGCTTGCGGCCGGCCTCGGAGTTCGTGGCCGCCGGCGTCGGCATGTCGGCCATGGCGGTCCTTCCTGTCAGGGATTGTTGGGCCGAGCGTAGCGCAAGCCGAAGCGTATTGATGTGCGGTGCCGCACCCATCGCGGAAGGCCCCCGCCGCAGGGCCTTCGCTGGGGCAATGTGCGCCAGCGAACCGAGCGATTCCGATAACAGGTTTATAACCTTGTCTAAATCATCTTCACCCCAGGAGACTGTGATGGACAAGACTCATCCAATGCAACATCTGGCCCGTCTCGGCTGCCTGTGCGCCGTCCTGGCGCTCACCGCTTGCGCCAGCGAACAGAAGGCGCCCGCGACCGCCGACGTGGCGGTGTCGCGCAATGCCGTTGAAAACGCCGTCGCCGCCGGCGCCGCCGAACTGGCTCCCGAGGAAGTCTCGGCTGCGCGTTCGAAGATGCTGCGCGCTAACCAGGCGCTGGCAGCCAAGGACTACAAGCTGGCGCGCGAACTGGCGATCCAGGCCCAGGCCGACGCCAAGCTGGCCCAGAGCAAGGCCCGCTCGGCCAAGGCCAACGCCACCGCCAACCAGCTGAACGAAGACCTGCGCGTGCTGCGCGAGGAAGTCGACCGCGCCAATGCCGGCAGCACCCAGATGGGCAGCAGCCAGACGGGCACGACCCAGCAGCCGCAGCCGGCGCCGCAGCCGCAGCAGCAACAGTAAGCGTCCAGCCGCGAGCGCCCGGCCACGCGAGGCCGGCGCGCCGGCCACCCATGCGTCCGCGCCCATGGCGCCCGAACAAGAAGAGGACCAGACCATGAACAACCGCAAGCCCGTGATCTCGATGCTGGCCGCCGCCGTCCTGGCCGTTGCCTGCGCCAGCGCCCCGGTGACCACCCCGACCCTCGACCAGGCGCGCGCCGATTTCGTCGCCGCCAACAACAATCCGCAGATTTCGACCTACGCGCCGCTCGAATTCAAGCAGGCCAGCGACGCGCTCGACCAGGCCAACGCCGCCGCCGCGCGCCGCGAGAGCCTGAACGACATCGACCGCCTGGCCTACCTGGCCAAGCAGAAGATCGCCACCGCCCAGGAGATCGCCAAGGCCAAGGCTGCCGAGGCCGACATCGCCAACGCCGGGCGCGAACGCGACGCCGTGCGCCTGGAAGCCCGCACCGCCGAGGCCGAGCGCGCCAGGCGCGAAGCCGAGGCCGCCCAGGCCCAGGCCGCCTCCGCCCAGCAGCAGGCTGCCGCCGCCCAGGCCCAGGCCCAGGCGGCCCAGCAGCAGAACGCGGCGCTGGCCCAGCGCGCGGCCCAGCTCGAAGCCTTGCTGGTGGAACTGCATGCCGTCAAGACCGAGCGCGGCTACGTGGTGACGATCGGCGACGTGCTGTTCGGCACCGACAAGTCCAGCCTGACGCCGAACGGCATGTCGACCCTGCGCAAGCTGGCCGACGTGATGGCGCAGAACCCGAACCGTACCGTGCTGGTCGAAGGGTTTACCGACAGTGTCGGCAGCGAGACCTATAACCTGGAGCTGGCGCAGCGCCGCGCCAACGCCGTGGCCACCGCTCTCGGCCAGCTGGGCGTGCCGCGCGAGCGGATCGCGATGCGCGCCTATGGCGAAGCCTTCCCGGTGGCGCCGAACGACACCGCCGGCAATCGCCAGCTGAACCGCCGGGTGGAGATCGTGCTGTCGAACGAGGGCGCGCAGATTCCGCCGCGCGCGGCAGGGCGCTGAGACGGCCGCCCGGGACCGCCCGGGCACGCACTGGCACGCTTTCGCCGCCGGCTTTTACCCTACGTTTTTTCGTCATGTAAGGATTCACTATGGAACAGAAGACCAACCTGGCGCACGGCTTCGACATCGCGGCGATCCGCCGCGCCGCGGCCAACCTCGACGACGGCGCCGTCACCGAGGGCTACCAGGCCGACCGCGAAGCGGTCATCGCGATGCTCAACGACGCGCTGGCCACCGAGCTGCTGTGCGTGCTGCGCTACAAGCGCCACTACTACACGGTGAGCGGCCCCAACACCGGCCACATCAAGGCCGAGTTCCTCGAGCACGCCCAGCAGGAGCAGGACCATGCCGACCGCATCGCCGAGCGCATCGTCCAGCTGAACGGCTCGCCGAACTTCAACCCGGCCACGCTGACCTCGCGCAGCCACGCCGAGTACGACGAATCCGAGGACGTGCAGGCCATGATCCGCGCCGACCTGATCGCCGAGCGGGTGGCGATCGAGTCCTACCGCCAGATGATCGCCACCATCGGCGACAAGGACCCGACCACGGTCAAGATGCTCACCGACATCATGGCGATCGAGGAGGAGCACGCCGACGACATGCGCGACCTGCTGTCCTGAAGCGGGCCGGCCAACCATCAACACCTATCACAACGACACAAAGGAGTAGATCATGCACCACACACACCGCTCTTCCAGCAACGACAGCCTGCATCCGATCAGCGGCGCCACCTACGCCACCCAGTCCGACATGAAGGCGCTGGTGCGCGATGCGCAGTCGATGCTGACGGCGGCGGCCAACCTGACCGGCGAGAAGGCCGACGAGCTGCGCCACCGCGGCATGGAAATGCTGGACCGCGCGCTGGGCAAGGCCAGCACCATGCAGGGGCAGGCCGTGGAACGCAGCAAGGAACTGGCGCACGAGGCCGATGTCTACGTGAAGGACAACCCATGGCGCACCATGGCCGTCGCGGCCGGCGTCGGCATCCTGCTCGGTGTGCTGCTTAGCCGCAATTCCAAATAATCCGCGCCGGGGGCTGCCATGGAAAAAAACGATACCGTAGTGCACAACCCCGGCCTCATGGGCGGGATCTCCAGCCTGGGCAAGAGCATCTTCGGCCTGCTCGTCTCGCGCGTGGAACTGGCCGCGCTCGAGCTGTCCGAAGTGCGCAACCACGTGATCGAGCTGGTGGCGATCTTCGCCGTCGCCGTGCTCTCGATCTGGTTCGCCGTCGCCTACGGCACGGCCATGGTGGTGGCGCTGGCCTGGGATGCCATGGGCTGGAAGATCCTGTTGATTATGTTCGTCATTTTTCTTCTCGTCACTGCGGTGCTGGTGGCGAAGGGACTGTCCATGCTGAAGCAAAACAAGCTGGCTCTCCCTGCGACCATGAAGGAACTGAAGAACGACCGCGACATGCTGCTCTAAGCGGCGACACGATGGGGAGGAATCATGCACAATCATGACGGAACGACTGGTTTGGCGGGTCACAAGCATAGCCTGGACCCGGTAGCCCGCAAGCAGGAGCTGCTGCGCGAAGGGGAATTCTTCCGGGCCGGCGTGGCGCATGCGAAAGCGCACATCCGGCACGCGGCACGGCCCGAGGTGATGCTGCATTCGGCGATCGACCACGCCACCTGGGCCCTGCGTGCACGCGCCGACGCGCTGCTCAAGCCGACGGGCACCAATGTGTCGGTGTTGATGCCGTACGCGCTGGCCGTGGTGAATTTCGTCCGCCAGCGCCGGCTGGGCAAGCCGGCGGCGGGCGCGGTGCTGGCAGTGGGGGCGCTGGGCTGGTATCTGAATCGCAGGAAGGCGCGGCAACAGCAGCTGGCCCACTAGCCGGCACTGGGCTGCACGACAAGAAGCACAAGAAGCCTGTCACGAATATGGTGGGGCTTGAGCGGCGTCTCAATCGGGGATTGGACGCCGTCTTTTTTTGTGCAGCATGGATGGCGGCCAATGCGCGCGCCGACTGTCAACAAGGAACGGAGGAGCAGGGTTGGCGGCTTCGCCGCCGACGCGTTCAAACTGCGTCGACAATCCGCCGATGAGAGAGACGTTGAGAATCACTGCGTCGGCGGCGTAGCCGCCAACCCTAGGTGTCCAGGCGAACATGGTGGCGTTGGATCGGGGGAGAGAGAAGAGGGGACGCGCTCGCGGCGCGGAGCTGCCTGGCCGGCCGCCAAGACGGCCGGCTCCAGCCGGCGATGTGTGCCTGTCAGTCCTGGCTCACTGCTCCTGGTCCAGCTGCGCCTTGGCCTGGGCCATGTCCTGCTGCCAGGTTGCGCGCGCTTCCTTCATGCAGGCGCTGCGTTCGGCGGCGGGGCGCTTCTTGCACGCGTTCTGCGCTTCCTGCAGCGCGGCGCCGATTTCCTTCTGCAGCGTCTTCATCTTTGCCTGGCGGGTCGGATCGTCGCGGTACCAGCGCGCCGGATCGCCTTGCGCGATCTCGCGCGCCTGCTGCCGTGCGACGGTCGGATTCACCGCGGCATCGGTGTTGCGTACGGCGGCCTCGGCGCCCGCCTGGGGCTGGGCCTGTTCCTTCGCCGGTTCCTGTACTTGCGCCTGCGCCGCGAGCGCAGCGATGCCGAGCGCGCAGGCGCAAACGCCGCGCACCAGGCGGTTCATGTGTTCCATGCTTGCCTCCAGCTTCAATATCCGGCGCACGCGGCGCCGGCCGGTCAGACTACAGCCATCCGGTCAGCAGCAGGACGACCAGCACGATCACCAGCACGCCGGTCACCCCAACCGGGCCATATCCCCAGCTTCGACTGTGGCTCCAGGTCGGCAGTACGCCGACCAGGGCCACCAGCAGGATGACGAGCAGAAGCGCGCCCATCGCTGCCTACCGCCTGCAGCCGATCAGTAGCGATAGACGCGACCGTCGACCATGCGAACCCGATTACCGACGCGCAGGTCATACACGCTGTCCTGGGTCACGGTGCGGTATTCGCCGTTGTCCATGCGGATGTTGATTTGGTATAGCTCCTGGCCGGTCGCGTTGCGGTTGCCTTCGACGCGGTTGCCGATCGCAGCGCCGGCGACACCGCCGGCCACGGTGGCGGCGGTACGGCCGCTGCCGCTGCCGACCTGGTTGCCGGCCAGGGCGCCGACCACGCCGCCCAGCAGCGCGCCGGCGCCGCTGGTGCGGCCGTCGGCCCGGGTCACCTGGATCGATTCGATGGTGCCGTAGCCCATGTTGGCATTGTCGTAGCGGCCATTGGCGTAGCCGCCGCTGGCATAACCGTCGTTGTACGGCTGGGGATTATTGCTGGCGCAGCCAGTGAGCAGGGCGCCAGTGGCGACGACGACGGCGGCGAGGGTGCGGGTAGCTTTCATGTTGTTCTCCTGACAAAAGTATGAGCTCAGATTAGCCATGTGGACATAGGGGGTCTGTGCGGTGCCGCACCCACCTTTCGAGGCAGCCGGGCCGAACTGTTGTGTCCTGTCGAATGTGTTCGATACCGAACAGAAAACGCTGGGCGCGACGTGTACAACGTGGGTTAGCGTGTTGACAAATGGAGAAGAAAAAATGAAAACCTCGCATGCGCTTTTGCTGCTCGGCGCCGCCCTCGGTTGGGCCGGACACAGCCGTGCGCAACAGCCGGTGCCGGATGCGAAAACGGCTTACGAGCAGGCACGCGAATCCGCCGCGGCGAACTACAAAGCGGCGCGCGCCAAGTGCGACCTGATCGCCGGCAATCCGCATGACCTGTGCGTGGCCGAAGCGCGCGCGGCGCGCGTCCGTGTCGACGAAGAAGCGGGCGCCGCCTACAAGAACACCCTGGCCGCCTATACCAAGGCGCGGATGCGCATCGCCTCGGCCAACTACGACCGCGACAAGGTGCGCTGCGCCGGCCTGGCGGGCAACGACCGCGACGTGTGCATGGAGCAGGCCAAGGCCGTGCTGGTGGCGGCCCAGGCCGACGCCAAGGCCGACCGCAAGACCATCGAGGCGCGCCTCGATGCGCGTGAAGACAAGATTGCCGCCGAATACAGGGTGGCGCTGGAAAAATGCGACGCCTTCGCCGGCGCCGCCAAGGACCAGTGCGTGAACGCCGCGAAAGCCGCCTTCGGTAAATAAGACCCCGCGCGCCGGCCGGCGCCGGTGCTGCACAACCCGCCCGACAGGGCACAGCTGTATCTCTGACCACTAACAAGGAGCCATCATGAAAATCGCACAACGCCTCATCACCGCCGCCTTCACCGCCGCCGTCGCCATCACCGCTGCCGGCTGCGCATCGAACAGCTCGGACAACACCGCCAAGACCGCCGGCGAATACGTCGACGACGCCGTCATCACCACCAAGGTGAAGGCAGCCCTGGCCGCCGACCCGAACGTGAAGGCGACCGAGGTGAACGTCGAGACCTACAAGGGCGACGTCCAGCTGTCGGGCTTCGTGGCCCAGCCGGGCGATGCACAGCGCGCCGTGGAGATCGCGCGTGGCGTGAAAGGCGTGACTTCGGTCAAAAACGACATCCGTGTGAAATAATAGTGGGTCACCGGGGCGGCCCGGTTCATTGTTCAGGCGTTTTCCATGCAGCTAGCTAAATCCGATCCGGCGTCCCCGACGCCGGCCCCCTTGCCGGCCCCCACGCCTGACGAAGCCGCCCCGGACGCACATCCCGACGGCCAGCAGCCTCCTCATGCCGAGGAGGACCTGGCCCTCCACGCCGGCGGCCTGCGCCTCCCGGTGCACGTCAATGCCCGCGGCCTGTCGCTGGGCATCCTGGCGACCATCGCCTGCGTGTTCGCCCTGCAATGGGCGCAGAAATTCTTCGTGCCGCTGCTGCTCGGCATCCTGATCGCCTACACCCTGAATCCGGTCGTGCTCTGGTTCGAGCGCATGCATGTGCGCCGCATCGTCGGGGCCACCCTGGTCACCGCCGTGATCGTCGCCTTGATGGCGGGCACCATCTACCGGCTGCAGGACGAATTCTTCAACATCATCGACGAGCTGCCGACGCTCACCCACAAGATCACCAAGATCCTGACCAACAACCCGGGCGGCCAGCGCTCGACCATCCAGCAGGTCCAGGCGGCCGCGGCCGAGATCGAACGCGCCGCCAACAATGTCGGCAGCGATACGCGCCGCGCGGCGCCCAAGCGCCAGAGCCAGCTGCCGGCGGCTGCGGCCGGTTCGAATATCCGCGTGATGGACTGGGTGCTGGCCGGCTCGGTCGGCCTGGCGACCTTCCTGTCGCAGGCGACCATGGTGGTGTTCCTGGTGTTCTTCCTGCTGCTGGCGGGGGATACCTTCAAGCGCAAGCTGGTCAAGCTGACCGGGCCGTCGCTGACGCGCAAGAAAGTGACCGTGCACATCCTGGACGACATCAACACCTCGATCCAGAACTACATGTTCATGCTGCTCGTCACCAACGTGCTGCTGGCCTTGCTGATGTGGGGCGCGCTGCGCGCGATCGGGCTGGAAAACGCCGGCGCCTGGGCCGCCTTCTCGGGCGTGGCCCACCTGATGCCTTACTTCGGGCCGCTCCTGATCACGGCCGCCACCGGCATGGTGGCCTTCCTGCAATTCGAATCGCTGCGCATGGTGATCCTGGTGGCCGGCGCCTCGCTGGGCATCGCGACCCTGGTCGGCATGGTGGTCGCCACCTGGATGACGGGCAAGATCGCCAAGATGAACCCGGCCGCCGTGTTCGTCAGCCTGCTGTTCTGGGGCTGGCTGTGGGGCGTCTGGGGCTTGCTGCTGGGGGTGCCGGTGGTGATGGTGCTGAAGGTGGTGGCCGAGCGGGTCGAAGGCATGGAGTGGCTGGCCGAGCTGCTGGGCGAATAGGCGCGCCTGACGCGCCACGCTGCCCGGCCATCCGTTTCCTCAGGCGCTGCCCGGCATCGGAGCCTTCTTCTTGTCGCCCGTCTCGTGCGCCGGCTTGTGGCGCAGGCTGCCCATCTTGAGCGCATACTGGCGCGCGAACTCCGCGCCCAGGAAGAAGATCTGGGCCGAGTAATACACCCACAGCAGCAGGGCGATCAGCGAGCCCGCCGCGCCGAAACTGTCGGCCGCGCCGCTGTTGCCGATGTACAGGCCGATGCCGAACTTCCCGAGCGTGAACATGGCGGCGGTGCCGAGCGCGCCGATGGTCACGTCGTGCCAGGACAGCTTGATCTTCGGGAGCAGCTTGTAGATCACCCCGAACAGGGTGGCGATGACCAGGAAGCTGATCCCGGAAGCGACCCAGCCGAGCACCAGGGCCGCTTCTTTCCACATGCCCCCGATATAGCGCTCCACCACCGCCAGGCCGGCGCTGACGACCAGCGAGACCATCAGCAGGAAGCCCAGCACCAGGATCAGGCCGAAGGACAGCAGGCGGGTGCGCACCACGTTCCAGACGCCGGACTGGGTGGGCTTGGGCACGTCCCAGATTTCGTCGAGCGAGTCCTTCAGCTCGGCGAATACGGTAGTGGCGCCCACGAACAGCAGGATCGACGCCACGATGGTGGCGAAGCGCCCGGTTTCCTTGTTCTGGGCCCCGGCCAGGATGGCCTGGATGGTTTCCGCCCCCTGCTTGCCGACCAGGCCGCGCAACTCGCTCAGCAGCTGGCCTTGCGCCGCCTCGGCGCCGTAGAAGAAGCCGGCGACGGCGATCACCAGCACCAGGATGGGCGCCAGCGAAAACAGGGTATAGAAGGCGAGGGCGGCGCCCTTGCTCGATGCGCGGTGGTCCAGCCATTCGGACACGGCGCAGCGCAGCACGTGCGCGATCTGGCGCGAATACGGTAGCCACTTCTTGACAGCCATGTGCCTTCCTCCAAAGGAAAAGGGGGCCGGAGCCCCCTTGGTCCGAGCGGCAGTCCGCTCAGGGACTGCCAGGGCTCGGCATTACTGCACCTTGCGTTCGACGGTGATCTGCTCGACTTCGACGCGGCGGTTCGGTTCGAGGCAGGCGATCAGTTCTGCGCGCTTCTTCTGGTTGCAGGTGACCAGCGGGTTGGCTTCGCCCTTGCCGTAGGCCTTCAGGCGGTTGCCGTCGATGCCCTTGCTGACCAGGTAGTCACGCACGGCGTTGGCGCGGCGCTCCGACAGCTTCAGGTTGTACTTTTCCGAACCCAGGCGGTCGGTGTAGCCGGTGATGTCCACGTCGGTGACGTCCGGAGCGGCTGCCAGGGCGGCGGCGATCTCGTCCAGCTTCGGCGCCGGCAGGATGATCTCGGCCTTGTCGAAGTTGAACAGCTTGGTCGCTTCCAGGGTGACCTTTTCGAAGCGCGGAGCCGGTGCCGGAGCCGGTGCCGGTTCCGGTGCCGGGGCAGGAGCCGGGGCTTCGGCGACGGTGGTGGTGGTGGTCGCGGCGGCGACGACCGCTGCCGGCGGCGGGTTCAGCGCGTAGTTGATGCCGACGGTCAGGTACTTGTTGTTGCTGCGCTTGAAGCCGAAGGCTTGGTCTTCGTTCAGGAAGCCGCGCACGGTGCGCAGGTCGGCCTGCAGGGACCAGCGCGGAGCCAGGTCGGCCTGGAAGCCGATACCGACGGTGCCGTACGGGGAGGTTTCCTTGACGTTGCGCAGCGGGTTGTCGACCTTGTCGCGCTGCAGGCCGAGGCCGACCAGGACGAACGGACGGATGCGGTTACGCGACAGGAACAGCAGGGCGTCGGCGCCCAGCAGGCTCTGGTGGTAACGCGCGCCGTTTTCCTTGAAGCGGGTGTGGGAGCCGCCGATCTGGACGTCCCATGCGTCGTTCACCACCTGGCCGAACTTCAGGCCGCCGCCGGTATCACGGTCGGTCACGCCGAAGCCGGAGTCCGGCTTGACGTGGGTGATGTTCGGCTGAACATACCATTGCGGATTGACATTTTGGGCGAGGGCGGCGCCGGAAGAGCACACGAGTGCGACAGCCAGGGCGATCTTCTTTGAATTATTCACAGGTAACTCCCGTAAGTTAAAAATGGATGACATCACATGAATAGACAGGGATGTTGGATAAACATTAACAGTGCAAGTTCCGCAAGCTCGGTGCGATAGCGCACCTAGTGAGGAGCCGTGTGCAATTCTACAACAGTGACCAAAAACCCACATTTCTCTACGGAACGCACCAAATCGGTGCGTTTCTTGTTGATGGGAAACAAAAGAGCCCGAAAAAGCGCCCGGGAGGGTAGACAAAAATGCTTGTCGGAATGTTGTCGAATGTTGGATGGCGCACAGACCGGACGGGCTGAGACAGGCAATCTTGAGTCCAGTTAAGCGGAACCGAGGTGTTGTCAGGGTGTCATACGAACACACAGCGACCCGGACCACACAGTCTCACTCTCTCATTGGAGCTCAAGAATATGCATGCAACGACTCACCACAACGCGGCCCAAGGCGAAACCGGCGCAGTGCACACTTCCAGCAACTCGGCACTGATCGAACGCGTCCCGCCGCAACCGACCGAGCGCGCCCCGATCTCGCTGGCGCCCATCGAGCGCGTGCGCTCGACCTCGGCCACGCAGCGCCGCATCGAGAACATGCAAAAGCTGATCAATGAACTGTCGAACCACGAGATGCTGGCCGACGAGATCGCCTGGTTCCTGAAGTTCTCGCCGTCGGGCGCCCGCAAATACATCCGCGACCTGCGCGAAGCCGGCGTCATCGAGCTGGCCCGCTATATCGAGGGTACCGCCACCTACCTGGGCAAGGCCGTGTACCAGATCTCGCCGGACCCGGAGCGCGTCAAGGCCTTCCTGGCGGCAATCTGCCAGCCGAAGCGCGAAGGCACCACCCCACGCAAGGAACGTCCGGGCCTGCGCGAGCAGAACATGGCCGGCAGCGGCCGTCACTTCCACATCCTGGCCGACGACACCCACTACGCCATCCGCGTGAACCGCAGCCCGGTGACCCGCGACCCGCTGGTGGCCGCCCTGTTCGGCCCGGCGCCGAGCCAGACCGCCAAGGAACGCGCCTGAGTGCGCGCCCCGGAGCCGCCGCGGTAGAGAGCCGCGCCGGTTCCGGTCCGACGATCGCTGACGTCATTTCACCGCGCCTTGTGCGCGGTTTTGTTTTTTGGGGCTGTGGCTTCGAGGGCGTATTGGCTGTCCATGCATTTTCCGCCGCCTCATTTAGCTGAATAACTATTTGCATCGAGCACGTTGAAAACCGGTCAATAAACCTCACCTGTCCGCCATGCGACGGTCCCCGGACCGCCTGTTCAACCGACAAGGAGTGACGATGTTACCGAGTGCCGACAGCCTGCAGGGCAAGCCTGTTCCGAACGTGGTCTTCAAGGCGCGCCCCGACGACCAGTGGCGCGACCTGACGAGCGATGAGCTGTTCAAGGGCAAGACCGTGGTGGTGTTCTCGTTGCCCGGCGCCTTCACGCCGACCTGTTCCTCGACGCATCTGCCGCGCTATAACGAGCTTGCGCCTGTGCTGCGCGACAATGGCGTCGACGACATCCTGTGCATTTCGGTCAACGACGCCTTCGTGATGAACCAGTGGAAGGCCGGCCAGGACGCCGCCAACATCACCGTCATCCCCGACGGCAATGGCGACTTCACCGAAGGCATGGGCATGCTGGTCGACAAGCGCGACCTGGGCTTCGGCAAGCGCTCCTGGCGCTATTCGATGCTGGTGCGCGACGGCGTGATTGACAAGATCTTCATCGAGCCTGACAAGGAGGGCGATCCCTTCGAGGTGTCGGATGCCGACACCATGCTGCGCTACCTGAATCCCGAGGCCGTGGCGCCCGATCCGGTGGTGATGTTCTCGCGTCCCGGCTGCCCGCACTGCGCGCGCGCCAAGCAGGCGCTTAACGATGCGGGCATTATCTTCACAGATATTTCTGAAGACCAGAAGATCACCACCAGCGTACTGCGCGGCGTCACCGGGCGCCTGACCTGGCCGCAGGTATTCGTCGGCGGACGCCTGATTGGCGGCGCGGACGATGTGCTGAGCTGGGTCGGCGCGCAGGCGCAATGATGGACGCATTGATTCTGGGTTCCCTGGCCGGGGCCGCGCTGCTGGCCTGGCTGGTGCCCGCGTGGCGCAGGCGCCGCGCCCTGACGCGCCCCTTGCCCCCAGAGCAGGTGGCGGTGCTGGAGCGCAATGTGGCGCAGTATGGCGGCATGGATCCTGCCCAGCGCCTCAAGCTGGCGCGCATGGTCCAGCAATTCCTTTTCGAGAAAAAATTCGTCGGCTGCGCCGGCCTCGAGCTGACCGACGAGATGCGGGTGACCATCGCCGGCCAGGCCTGCCTGCTGCTGCTCGGACGTGCCGCGCAAGAGGGACCGGCCGTGCTCTATCCGGCGCTGCACACGATCCTGGTCTATCCGGGCGCCTTCCTGGTGCCGCGCAAGGAAGTCGACGTGGCCGGCGTGGTGACCGAAGGGCGCCAGGACCTGCTGGGCGAATCCTGGGGCGACGGCCGCGTGATCCTGTCCTGGGACCACGTGCGGCGCGCCGGCCATCCCGAGCCGCCCAGCCACAATGTGGTGCTGCACGAATTCGCGCACCAGCTCGACAGCGAGTCCGGCAGCACCAATGGCGCGCCCTACCTGGGCAGCCGCGAACGCTACCGCAGCTGGTCCGAAGTGCTGTCGCGCGATTACGCCAACCTGCGCCATGAAGCCATGTTCGGCATGCACGGCGTGCTCGACCATTACGGCGCGAGCAGCCCGGCCGAGTTCTTCGCCGTCGCCACCGAAAGCTTTTTCGAGCAGCCGCACCAGCTGGCGGCGCGCCATCCGGCGCTGTACGGAGAGTTCCTCAAGTACTACCGGATCGATCCGCGTCAATGGCAACCCGAACCCGTGGCCGTCATGCTGGAACCTGATCCGCAAGGCGTGGTCTACGGCATGTGGCGCTGAGAGCGGCCGGCGCGCTGGCTGAGTTGGGCAAAGCGTGCGTCTGCGTACAGAGCGGCGAACGCGACAGGAGCATGCTTGAGCCACCACGATCCAGGAGGAATCGCTATGTCCACCATCATCGCAGGGCACGTACAGCTTCAGGAAGACGTCGAACGCGCGCGCCGCGCGCTGGTCGACGCGGGTTTCGACGCCGACCGCGTCAGCGGCTTCTACGTCAGCCAACCCGGCCAGCACGACACCACCCCGATCGGCGGCGACAACATCCTGTCGCCCGGCGCCAAGGAAACGCCGGAGGGGGTGGTGAAGGGTGTCGCCACCGGCGGCGTGGTCGGCGCGGCCATCGGCGCAGCCACGGTGCCGGTCACCGGGCCGCTGGGACCCATCGTCGGCGGCCTGGTCGGCGGCCACGTGGGCTCGCTGTTCAGCTTCAGCAAGATGAAAGAGGCCGGGGAGCACGAGAAAGGCGGCGACGAGAACGAAGTCCCGCCGCGCCTGACCGGCATGCTGGTCGCGGTCGCCTTCGACGATACCGGCCTGGAAAGCAAGGCCGTCGACATCATGCGCCAGCTGGGCGCGCAGCGCATCGAGCGCGCGCAGGGCAATATCGTCGATGGCGACTGGGCCGATTTCGATCCCACCTGCCGGCCCGACGTCATCGCCTAGCGGCCGAACCGCAGGTCAGGGCCGCACGCCCGTCCATTAGGGGCGATGTTTGATCGCCCTCAAATGACCTATCTCAACGCTTCCCTACACTCCCCAGTTCGGGCTGCGCATGAAGCGCGGTGTGTGATACAAGGGGAAGGAATCATGAGCAAACAAGTGGCTTTGGTGACGGGCGGGCTGGGCGGACTCGGCACGGCAGTATGCCGCCGTCTGCACCAGGAAGGATTCATCATTGCAGCGACCTGCTCGCCGTCCAATGGCCAGCGCCATGCATGGCTCGCGGCGCAGCGCGACGAGGGGATGGACGTGCTGGTGGTCGAGGCCGACGTCGCCGACGACAGCGCCTGCGCCAGGGCGGTGCAGCGCGTGCTGGCGGAGACCAAGCGGATCGACGTGCTGGTCAATAATGCCGGCATCACGCGCGACCGCAGCCTGCGCAAGATGGGCGTCGACGACTGGCATGCCGTCATGGGGGCGAACCTCGACAGTGTGTTCAGCATGACCCGCCACGTGCTCGAGCCCATGATCGGGCAGAGCTGGGGAAGGGTGATCAACATTTCCTCGGTCAATGGCCAGCAGGGCGCCTTCGGCCAGGCCAATTACGCGGCGGCCAAGGCGGGCATGCATGGCTTCACCAAGGCGCTGGCGCTGGAAGTCGCGCGCCATGGCATCACGGTCAACACGGTGTCGCCCGGCTATCTGGCGACCAGGATGGTGAGCGAGGTGCCTGAAAAAGTGATGAAGGAACGTATCCTGCCTGCGATTCCGGTTGGCCGGCTGGGCACGCCGGAAGAGGTCGCCGGGCTGGTGGCTTACCTGGCGTCGGAACAAGCTGGTTTCATGACGGGGGCTAACATCGCGATCAATGGCGGGCAGCATATGTGCTGAGCGCACAGGCGCCGGCGCGTGCGAGGGTGTACTGCGCACGCCGGCGAGCCGATAGGCGACATGATCGGGGGCGATGCGCTTCACGGCCGCAGGCCTGGAGCATGTCGCCTTTTTCATGTGATGCGATGTTGCCGGCTTCCGGATGAAGGAGAAAGCAGCCGATTCGCCGGCGTGCGCGCTATCGTCTCGTGACTGCTCCCCGTGATGTGTGCGGCTGGCTCGGAAGCACTGTCTCTCCAGCCCGGGGAGGCCGCGGATCGCCCGCCGGTCGCGGGCGGGCGATGCGGCCGGCGACGCTCATGCCGCAGCGGTCGGCGGTTTCGGCGGCGCAATCGCTTCGATGATCCTGATTTGCTTGGCGATCTTGTCCAGCGCCAGCAGGATCGGCGCCGGCTGGCCGGTGCCGACCGCCCCCGCGAAGGCCAGCAGGCCGGCCACCAGCGTGGTGACTTCGCCGATCAGGCCGATCTTGCGGATCTTTTCGGCGGCATCGGCGGTCAGCGCCATCAGGTGGCTCTGCGGCTTGCCCAAGCCCTTCACGATCACGGTCGCGGCGTCGGCATACAGTCCGTTGGCGCGCTGGCGCAGCAGGATCTCGTCGTCCAGCAGCTTGCGCATCGTCGCCTGGACTTTCTCCGGCACGGGGCCGCCCTGGTAGCTGCGGATCTCGCGCATGATGCGCTCGTGCAGCTGGTCGGCGCAGGAAGAGAGCTGGTCGGCGAGTTCGGCCACCTGGTCGACGCTGGACAGGCCGCCGGCGCGCGCCGCCGCCGGGCCGCTTGGCGGCGACTCCGCCGCGGACATCGCGGTGGCGGACGTTCCTGCGGCGGGCGTCGCAGGACCTGGCGAAGCGGCAGTCCCCGGGCCGGAAGAGGGTGGATTGCTGGTCATGGTAAGCCTCTCAATCTCCGGACAGGTTTTCGCGGATCGTCCGCAGGTCGCGGCCGTAGTTCGCGAGCAGGCGCCGGACTTCGTCGCTCGTGAGGTGGTTCAGGTTCTCGCGCATCTTCTGGTGGCCGAGCGCCACCTTGGTCAGGCCCTGCAGCGCCAGCGCGTAGCGGCGGTCGATCAGCCTGTACTCGGTCGACTTGTTCAGGTAATGGACCTTGGCCAAGGTCACCAGCATGCGGTCGGAGCTGCGCGTCGAAAACGGTATCTCGACGTCGAAGATGCCGAGTACGGTCTTCTTCTCATTCTCGTTGGTCTTGTAATACAGCCGCGTGAGCGAAATCATGGCGTCGAGTAGCACCTGGACATCGGCGTCGCCGTCGCGCACCATGGTCTCGACGCTGCGGTTCTGGTAGCCGGAGGCGATCACGCGCGTCAGGAGGCGGGTGAGGCCGGTATAGGCCGCGATGTGGCGCTGCTGGAGGCCGGAGTCGGCATTGGCCTTCAGGCCATTGCCCAGGTCATCGATACGATCGGATAGGTCGTAGCGCCCATCGCCCGCCAGCAAACTGAGGGTTTGCATGTAGAGCACCAGCGTCTTCTGGATGGCGACGAAGTCCTCGTAGACGGCGCGGCGCTTGGCGTCGTTTTCGCGCGCCAGCTTGTCGGCCGGCGGCGACAGGTAGGGCTGTTCGCGTTCGTAGGTGTCGCGGTAGCGGCGCGCCAGCTCGGCATAGCCGCCCAGGCGGGCGGAAGCGTCCGCGAACTCGCGCACTTCCTGGAGGCTGACGGGCCCGGTGGTGGCGCAGCCGGCCAGCAGCAGGCTGGCCAGGAACAACAGACGCAAAGCAAGGCGTTGGAGCATCGAAGGTCCTCCCCGGCCGCGCAATATGGCGGCCTGAACCTCCTCATTCTTTCAAACCCGGCTGCGCACGTTCTTGCTAATCGTCAACTCAGGCGACCTTGGCCGGGTCGAAGTGCGGGTTCTGGATGATGCCGAACAGGTTGCCGAAGGGATCGCGCACCGTCGCCACGCGGATGCCTTCGCCGACATCGGCGACCGGCGAATCGACCGTGGCGCCGAGCCCGACGAGGCGGGCGAGTTCGGCGTCGGCATCCTGGGTGCCCCAGTAGGCGGTCGCGCCGCTGGTGCCGGGCTGGCCGTCCGGAATCAGGCCCAGCTCGAAGCCGCCGATCTCGAAGCCGACGTAGAAGGGCTGGTCGAAATAGGGCGCCTTGCCGGCGACGCGCGCATACCATGCGGCGGCTTCAGCCAGGTTGTCGACGGGGTAGATGACGGTACGCAGTCCTTGGATCATGGCGGCTCCTGATTGCCTGGTTGAGTGAGCGCCGATGTTGCCGGATTGTCAGCACCTTGTCTAGCGGCCCCTTCGGACTTCCTCGAGCCAGCCGAGCGAGGCCAGCGTCTCGCCCTCGGGCACATACTCGCAGCCTACCCAGCCTTCATAGCCGAGTTCGTCGAGCAGGCGGAACAGGAAGGGAAAGTGGATCTCGCCGGTGCCGGGCTGATGGCGGCCGGGGACGTCGGCGAGCTGGATATGCCGGATGAGGCCGAAGCGTTCGCGCAAGGTGGCGGCGAGGTCGCCTTCCATGCGCTGCATGTGATAGATGTCGTACTGCATGAAAAGGTTCGGCGCGGCGCACTGCGCGATGACCTCGGCCGCCTGGCGCGTGCCAGTTAAAAAATAGCCCGGCACATCGCGATCATTGATGGGTTCGATGAGCAGCTCGATCCCCTGTTCGGCGCACCGGGCGGCGGCGAAGCGCAGATTCTCGACATAGGTGGCGTGCGCCCGTTCGGCCGCGACGCCATGCGGCAGCTTACCCGCGAGACAGTGCAGGCGAGGCGTCTTCAACTCGATCGCGTACTCCAGGGCGAGTCCGACGCTATCCTGGAATTCCCCGACGCGCCGCGGATCGCAAGCCATCCCGCGCTCCCCTGCCGCCCAATCCCCCGCCGGCAAGTTATGGAGAACAAGCTGCAGCCGATGCCTTTCCAGCCTCTGCGCGATGCTGTCTGCCTCTACGCCATACGGAAACATGCACTCCACCGCCTCGAACCCGGCCGCCCGCGCCAGCGCGTAGCGTTCGAGGAAAGGCGCCTCGGTGAACAACATACTCAGGTTGGCGGCGAACTGGGGCATGGTACTAAGCAGTCAAGAAAGACCACTATCCTAACCCAAGCACGCAAGTAGGGTCAGAGTCGAATTGTTTGGCAACTTTGAGGAATTTCCCAATAAATCGACTCTGACCCTATTTAATTTTCTGGCCTGCAGCCAAGGTTTCGCCATGGCGCCATTGATCCAACAAACTAAATTGCTGAGCTTAAGGCTTTCGGGCTTTTTTGATTCCGGGGAGCTAAAAAATAAATAGGGTCAGAGTCGAATTGTTGGGAAATTCCTCAGAATTGCCAAACAATTCGACTCTGACCCTAATTGGGCTTGCCCCTCATTCGGCTGCCTTGAATCGGCTGGCCGAAGGGGCGCCGCGCAAGGCGGCGGGGGGCTTAGCGGTCGCGGGCGGGGCGCG
>NZ_JAGKSG010000031.1:0-60884 GCF_018119385.1 Massilia sp. AB1
AGCAGAACCCCACTCGAGTGATCTCGGGTGGGGTTTTTTGCTTTTGTGGTCGATAAAAGTGCTATTGGGATGCGACGAACTTGGACGGAACAATGCCAGTGGCATTGTTCCGGCCTCCGCGGGAACGACGTGCTGAAGGTGTGTGCGCTATACGCGGACCGATTTCGACCTGCATCCTTAAGACCGTCGTTCCGGCGGAGGCCGGAACCCAAGTTCACAGAGCGTGCAGACCGAATAGCTCCTTTGGCCACCACACGACTCACGCCGCCACCCCACAAAAACAAACAGCCCCGTGGCTCGCGCCACGGGGCTGTTCTACTTCGCCATGTTACTTAGCGATCAGCAGCAGCGTACCCCGGCCACACACGCTGTAATTCGTGTACTCCCCGCCAATCAGATCCTCAGCCCCCGGCGCCCGCACCTGCGAAGCACCTTCCGCCCAGGTACAGGTATCCGTCACCCGATACCAGGTCTTGCCCGTCCCCGGCCACGGCAGCACGAAGTTCACCGCTGCACTCCACGCGTTATGCGCCACATAGATCGCCGACGCCGAATCCCCAAACTCCGATCCATCGATGCGCCACGCAATCGCATGATTCGCCGAATTGTCGAAGTAAGCCGCATCCGCCACCCCGCCATCCGGCTTGAACCAGCGCAGCTGCTCCATCACGTTGCCGTTGTTGTCCACGCTCGAATAGAAGTTCGTCGGTCGCAGCGCCGGATGGGCTTTGCGGAAGGCGATCATCGCCTTGCTGAAGGACTGGAAGTTGTTCTGGTCCGTGGTGCGGGTATATCCCAGCCAGTTCGCAGAAGAGTCCAGGTTGTAGGGATTGTTGTTGCAGTTGATGCTGCGTAGCGCCTCATCCCCGCCGACGATCATCGGCACGCCGGCTGACAGCATCATCAGCGCCATGCCGTTGCGCGCCGCCTTGCGTTGGTCGGCTGCGATACCTCCCTGGTCCCAGCTGTTGTTGTTGTCCTCGCCGCCATCGCTCGGGCCATACGGCCACGCCTGGTTATTGTTCTTGCTGTTGCAGCTGTACAGGTCCTTCAGCGTGAAGCCGTCATGCGCGGTGATGAAGTTCACCGAGTGCCAGGGCTTGCGGCCGTCATCCCCATACAGGTCGCTCGACCCGGAAAAGCGCGTCGCCATCTGTCCGGTGGTGATCGCCACGCTGCCCAGCTTGTTCTGCGCCTGACGCACGACGTCACGGTAGGCGCCGTTCCACTCCGCCCAGCCGCTCGGGAAGCCGCCCACCTGATAGGAGTTGCCGCCGATCGCCCACGGTTCCGCGATCAGATCCACGCCGGTACCACCAGCTGCCGGCCGCGGCGGCAGCTCGGCCACGATGCGGTTGAGCGCATTGCCGGCATC
The DNA here is from genome assembly GCF_018119385.1 of Massilia sp. AB1. Taxonomy (NCBI): domain Bacteria; kingdom Pseudomonadati; phylum Pseudomonadota; class Betaproteobacteria; order Burkholderiales; family Oxalobacteraceae; genus Massilia; species Massilia sp. AB1. The sequence goes on from NZ_JAGKSG010000031.1 coordinate 1,376, forward strand.
CATCTTGTCGAAGTTGAAGCAGCCGTGCTGGCAGGTGTTGCCCAGCACCGAAGCCAGGTCGAAGCGATAGCCGTCGACGCCCAGCTTGTCGCGCCAGTAGGCGAGCGAGTCGACGATCAGGTTCTGGGCGATCGTGTTGCGCGTGTTGTAGTTGCCGCCCACGCCCGTGTTGTCCCAGGAGTTCTGCATGTCCGAGGTCAGGCTGTAATAGGTCGGGTTGTCCAGGCCGCGCATGCCGTACAGGTTGTAGGTCGTCTTGTCAGTCGATGACCACGCTCCGCCTTCGCCCGTGTGGTTGTACACCACATCGATCAGCACCTTGATGCCGTTGTCGTGGAAGGCCTTCACCATTTCCTTGAACTCGCGGGTCGGCCCGCCCGGCGACTTGTCGTAGGCGTAGCGGCGGTCCGGTGCGAAGTAGGCGAGGGTCATGTAACCCCAGTAGTTGTCGCCGTTCGTGCTGGTCGGATCGTTGTCGTTGGTGTCGTTCTGGGTTTCCTGCAGCGGCAGGAATTCGACCGCGGTGACGCCCAGGCTCGCCAGGTAGGCCGCCTTCAGTCCGGCGCCCTTGTAGGTGCCGCGATAGGCGCTGGCGATGCTGGTGTCGTTCATGGTCAGGCCGCGCACATGGGCCTCGTAGACCACATCGTCCTTGAGCGCGCGGGTCGGCTTGACGCCGATGGATTGGGTGTCGCCCGCCAGCACGATCCCTTTCGGCGCGGACGAACCGCTGTCGATGTTGCGGTAGGTGGCGCCGCTGGCGTAGATCGTCCCGTTGGTCATGGTCGGCGTGGTCGGATCGTGACTCAGCTCGAGCGCGTATGGGTCGGTCAGCAGCTTGTTCGGGTTGAAGCGGTTGCCGGCGGCGTCGACGTCGGTGATAAAGCCCAGGCTCGACCCTTTGGTCCAGCTGCTGTTGTACGGCCAGTTCGGGCCCCAGGCGCGGTAGCCGTAGTACAGGGTGCCCGACAGGCCTTGTGCGCTCAGGGTCGATGTCGGAATCGTCACGCTCCAGACGCCGTTCGAGTTGGTCATCACGTAGCGCGCTTTTTCCGCAGTGCCGGTGGCGGTGCTGTACAGGTAAAGCTCGATCCGCGTGGCCTTGCTCGAATAGACCTTGAAGCTGACGTTGGCCTTGGTGGCGTCGTAGGCGGCGCCCAGCGCATTCGGGTTGATGGCGGCCCAGGCGGGTGCGCCGAGCAATGCGCCGGCGCATAGCGCAGCCAGCAATGTGCGTTGCAATTGCATATCTTGTCTCCGTAAGTTGTCGATGCCCTCTATGGGGCTTGCTTTGTACTTTCGCTACCTCTGCCGGGAAGCTCATCAATACACAGGGCCAACGCTACTACCCTATTTGCATCAAGTCAATCGTGTAATCGTAGTTTTCCTACGGCCGGGTCGACTCAGCGGCGGCTCGGACACCCCGGGCGGACAGGAGGGATACAATAGGCCGATGCGCATCCTCATCGTCGAAGACCATCCCGACATCCTGGCCAACCTGTACGGCTTTTTCGAGCCCAAGGGGCACGTACTCGATTCCGCCCGCAACGGCTACGGCGGCCTGGCCCTGGCTTCGGAGAACGACTACGACGTAATCATCCTGGACGTCATGCTGCCCGGCCTGAACGGCCTGGAACTGTGCCAGAAGCTGCGCGCGGAACTGGGCAAGGCCACGCCCGTCCTGATGCTGACCGCGCGCGACAGCCTGCCGGACAAGGTGGCGGGCTTCGACAGCGGCGCCGACGACTACCTGGTCAAACCCTTCTCGCTGGTCGAACTCGAGGTGCGCCTGAAGGCCCTGGTGCGCCGTTCCGCCGGCGCCCATAGCGTCAACAGCACGCTGCGTTTCGGTGAGCTCAGCTACGACCCCGACACCCAGGAAGCCAGTCGCGCCGGCGTGCCCGTCACGCTCACCAAGACCGGCTACATCCTGCTGCGCACCCTGATCGCCGCCGCGCCGCGCATCGTCACCCGCGAAGCGCTCGAGCATGCGGTATGGGGCGAGGACCGCCCCGACAGCGACGCACTGCGCACCCATATCCACGCGCTGCGCCAGGCGATCGACAAGCCGTTCGCCTTCCCGATGCTGCACACGGTGGCCGGCGTCGGCTACAAACTGGTGGGGCAAGATGGCGCGCGCTGAATCGCTCAGGCGGCGTATCGTCGTCGCCTTCCTCCTGTTCGGGCTCGTGTCGACGGTGCTGTTCGGCGTGATCGCCGCCATCGCCGTCGAGGGCATCGAAGTGCAGCTGGTGGACAACCGGCTCGCCGCGGCCGCCGCATGGGCCGCGCCGCGCCAGGCCGCCGGGCTGGGCGTGGACATGCCGGCCGGCCTGCGCTTCCACCGCAACGAGGCCATTCCCGCGCCGCTCAGGGACCTGGGCGACGGCGTGCACAAGATCGACGTCGAGAGCACGCGCCTGCACGTGCTGGCGGGCCAGGATGCGCTCGGACGCTGGGTCCTGGTCGACCACGAGAGCGACTACGACAAGATCGAGCGGGTCGTATATTCCATGTACGCGGTGTGCTTCGGCGGCTTCCTGCTGTTCGCGGCGATGCTCGGGCGCTTCCTCGGCACCCGCGTCGTGACGCCGATCCGGCAGCTGGCCGATTCGGTCGGCGCCGAGCGCCAGCCGGTCCAGCTCACCGGCCGCCAGGACGAACTGGGCGTGCTGGCGCGCGCCCTCGAAACCCACACCCGCGAACTGCGCGAAGTCCTCGACCGCGAACGCTACTTCACCGGCGACGTCAGCCACGAGCTGCGCAGTCCCCTGACCGTCATCATGGGCGCCGCCGAGATCTTGATGGACGAGTCCCACGCCCCCGCCGTGCGTGCGCCCGCCGAACGCATCTACCGCGCCGCGCAAGAGGCGGCGGAGTGCGTGACCGTGCTCTTGATGCTGGCGCGCGCGCCCGAGCTCAAGGCCCAGCCGCCGGTCGACGTCCATGACATCGCCGGCGACGAAGTCGAACGCTACCGCCACCTGGTGGAGCACAAGCCGGTCACGCTGCGCTACCTCGATGGTGCAGCCTTCAGCGTGCGGGCCCCGCGCGAGCTGTGCGCGGCGGCGATCGGCAACCTGGTGCGCAACGCCTGCCAGTACACCGAGCACGGCGAGGTGTCGGTCAAGCTGGGGCCGGGCCAGATCGTCGTCGAGGACACCGGCCCCGGCCTACCCGAAGCCGTGCGGGCCACCCTGGGCAAGGGCCCGGCCGTGCGCTCCACCGGCTCATCGGGAACGGGCCTGGGCCTGGCGCTCGCGCGCCGCATCTGCGACTACCTCCACGCCGGCTTCCACTACGAAGACCGCCCCGGCGGCGGGAGCCGCTTCACGATCAGCTTTTCACCCGATTTAACGCAGCGCATTTAACGCAAACTTAACGCCGCGTTGACGCGGCACTGACGAGCATCCCGCTATCGTGCAAAGGTAAGGCGGCCGCACCTGGCTGTCCGTGCTTCACGGTGGTAATACTTGGACAAGGTCATCTCTCCGCGCATCAGCGCACCCATGCTCATCCTGACGATGTCGCTGCTGCTCGCGACCGCAGGCAATATCGATTTCTGGTCCACCTTCATCCGCGCCGCGGGCGGGCTGACGCCGGCGCACCTGCCGCTCCTGCTCGGCGCCTTCGTGATCGTGGTCCTGTTCTTCAACGCGCTGCTGACCCTGGCGAGCTTCCGCTTCGTCGCCAAGCCGGTCCTGATCGCGATCCTCTTGAGCGCATCCTGCGCCAGCTACTTCATCCACGAATACGGCATCGTGATCGACAAGGCCATGATCCAGAACGTGTTCGAGACCGACGTGCACGAAGCGAGCGAGCTGCTCAACTGGAGGATGGTGCTGTCGGTCATGGCCTTCGGCGTGCTGCCTTCGCTGTTCGTGGCGCGCGCCCGCATCCAGTTCCCCCAGGGCTTGCGCGGCGTGCTGCGCCGCTCCGGCATCGCCGCCGGCTCGCTGGCCCTGGCCGCCCTGCTGCTGGTCCTGTTCTTCAAGAGCCTGGCGCCGGCGCTGCGCGAGCACCGCGAGCTGCGCTACCTGCTCACGCCGACCAACTATATCCAGGCCCTGCACGGCTACCTGCGCAACAAATGGCGCTCGCTGGTCGCCATCGCGCCGCTTGGCCGCGACGCCGTCAAGGGCAACGCCTGGGCCGGGCAGGCCCGCAAGACCGTCACCGTCATCGTGGTCGGCGAAACGGCGCGCGCCCAGAACTTCTCGCTCAACGGCTATGCCCGCGACACCAATCCCAGGCTGGCGCGCGAGTCCGGCCTGATCAACTTCGCCAATGTGCGGTCCTGCGGCACCGCGACGGCGGTGTCGGTCCCCTGCGTGTTCTCGGCGCTGGGACGCGAGCGCTACGACGGCGACAAGGCCTATCACCAGGAAGGGCTGCTGGACGTGCTGGCGCATGCGGGCTTCCGCGTGGTCTGGCTCGACAACAATTCCGGCTGCAAGGGCGCCTGTGACCGCGTCGAGTTCCGCGACCTGTCGGCTCCCAAGCCCGGCTCGGCCCATTGCGCGGGCGACGAGTGCTACGACGAGCGCCTGCTCGAGGAACTGCCGCAGCTGGTGAGGGACAGCAGCCGCGATGTCGTCGTCGTGCTGCACCAGAAGGGCAGCCACGGCCCGGCCTACGCCAAGCGCTATCCGCAGGGCTTCGGCCGCTTCGGCCCGGTGTGCGACACCAGCGAATTCGAGAAGTGCTCGCGCGAGTCCATCATCGACGCCTACGACAACACCATCCTGTACACCGACACCTTCCTCGCCAGGACCATCGACCTGCTGCGCGGCCTCGATGGCGTGGACACGGCGATGCTGTACTTCTCCGACCACGGCGAGTCGCTCGGCGAAGGCAATATGTACCTGCACGGCGCGCCCTATTTGTTCGCGCCGAGCGAGCAGACCCACGTGCCGATGATGTTGTGGATGTCGGACCGCTTCAGCGAACGCTTCGGAATCGACCGCACCTGCCTGGCGGCGCGGCGCCAGCAGCCGCTCTCGCACGACAACGTGTTCCATTCGGTGCTCGGCATGCTCGACGTGAACACGGCGGTGCTCAATCCCAAGCTGGACCTGTTCCATGCCTGTGTCCGCGGTTCCTGAGGCGCGGCGCGAACGGTTCGGATCCAATCAGTTGTTGAGCAGCGCAGCCACCCGGCGCATCGCCCTGGGCCTGGCCGCCTGTGCGCTGCTCATCTACTGGCTCGGAAGCTGGACCGACGTCGACCTGCGCCTGGCCGACGCCATGTTCGACCGCCTGCACGGCGTCTTTCCCTGGCGCGATGCCTGGCTGGCCGATACCTTCAACCACCGCATCCTCAAGACGGTGCTGACGGTAATGGCTTCCTTCGTGATCGCCGCCGCGATCGCGGATGCGGCCTGGCCGCGCGAGCGCCTGGACCATGTGCAGCGCCTGCGCCTGCGCATCGTCGCCCTGTCGGCGGTACTGGTGCCGCTCGTCACCAGCCTGCTCAAGTCGCGGAGCATCGCCCACTGTCCCTGGGACCTGGCCCGCTATGGCGGCGCGGAACCCTATGTGCGCATCTTCGAAGCCTTGCCGCTCGGCGCGTCGGCCGGCCATTGCCTGCCCGCCGGTCACGCCTCCAGTGCGCTGTGGCTGGTTTCGGTCCTCGTGCTCTGGCTGCCCGGCTCGCCGCGCAAGGCGATGCTGGCGGCCGTGTTCTCGCTGGCGGCGGGCTTCGCGGTCGGCTGGATGCAGCAGCTGCGCGGCGCGCACTTCCTGACCCATACCCTGTGGTCGATGTGGATCGCCTCCGCCATCGTGTTCGCGCTGGTGCTGTACGCGCAGCGGGCAAGGCGGCGTAACGCGGAGACCATCCCGGACGCACTGCCTGCCGAAAGGGCGGGGTGAAACGCGTGCCGCTTACTCTGTCGTCGCTGTCACCGGAGCCGCTTCCTTGGCCATCGCGTGGCCGCGGCTGATGCTGTCGCCGTCGTCGCGCCGCAGGCGCCAGAACACGAAGGCCGAGATCACCGTCAGCAGCGCCAGGGTCGCGAAGCCGTGGTGCAGCGCGCGCGTCACCTGGACGTGATCGGTCTGCGGTACGCCGCCCAGGAACCAGGCGGTCACGATCGAGCCGGCCGCCAGGCCGAAGCTCATCGACAGCTGCTGGAAGGAGCTGGAGATGGTGCTGGCCATGCTCGAATCCTGCGGCTCGATATCGGCGTAGGCCAGGGTATTCATGCTGGAGAACTGCAGCGAATTGAAGAAGCCCTGCATCAGGCTGATGGCCACGATCGCATAGAGCGGCGTGCCCGTTCCCACCAGGGTGAACAGGGCGATGGTGATGCCGATGCAGACCGTGTTCACCACCAGCACCTGGCGGTAGCCGAAGCGTCCCAGCAGCTTGGACGCGAACAGCTTCATGCCCATCGCGGCGGCCGCGGCGGGCATCATCAGCAGGCCCGATTGCCAGGCCGGCAGGCCCAGGCCGAGCTGGTACAGCAGCGGCAGCAGGAAGGGCAGGCCGCCCACGCCGAGCCGCGTGACGAAGCCGCCCAGTACCGCGATGCGGAAGGTGCGCACTTTCAGCAAAGCCAGGCGCAGCAGCGGGTGCTTGGTGCGGCTGGCGTGCCAGGCGTAGGCGGCCAGCAGGGCCGCCGAGAGCGCGAACAGCAGGCCGGCCGTGAGCGGCGCCAGCGTATGTTCGCCGAACACTTCCAGCAGCCAGGACAGGATGGCGGTGCCGCTGCTGAACAGGATCAGCCCGATGACGTCCAGCGGCCGGCGTTCATCGGCCGCGTAGTCCGGCATGTGGCGCCACACGAACCAGAGCGCCAGCAGGCCGACCGGCACGTTGACGAAGAAGATCACGCGCCACGTGGTCCAGTGCACGATCAGGCCGCCCACCGTCGGCCCGAGCAGGGGACCGATCAGGGCCGGGATGATCACGAAATTCATCGCCCCCAGCAGCTCGTTCTTGGGGAAGGTGCGCACGATGGCCAGGCGCCCGACCGGCATCATCATCGCCCCGCCCAGGCCTTGCAGCAGGCGCGCGGCGGTCATCATGCCGGCGTTCAGCGACAGCCCGCACAGCACCGAGGCCAGGGTGAAGATCGCGATCGCGGTGAAGAACACGCGCCGCGTGCCGAAGCGGTCGGCCATCCAGCCGCTGACCGGGATGCCCACGGCCAGGCCGAGGATGTAGCTGGTGACCACGGACTTGAGGCTGAGCGGGGTCACGCCGAGGCTGGCCGCGATGCTGGGAATGGCTGTATTGACGATGGTGGCGTCGAGCTGCTCCATGAACAGGGCAGTGGCGACGAGCCACGGAAGGTAGCGCTTGAAGGTGTTGCTGGATGGGGTCAATCGGGCCTCGGGCAGGGATGCACGCCGCGGCGGGCGCTCCGGCCGATTGTGTCACAAATCGAAGTAAGTCCGCGCACCGGGCCCGCGCCAGCGAGCCCGGTGCGTGCACAGTCTTAGAAGCGCCAGGCCGCGCGCGCGACCAGCCAGTTGGCGCCGGCGTTCGGGCTCTTGATGCTGCCGTTCGAGTAGTGCTGGAAGCGCAGGCCCAGGTCCCACTTGGCGGTGGTGTAGCCCACGCCCAGATGGTCGGCGAACTGGAAGGCGGTCGAGAGTTCCTTGTCCTCGTTCTTGTACAGGTCCGACAGCAGGCTCACGCCGATGCCGGCCTCGGCATACCAGCCCAGCTTGTCGTCGGCCTGGTAGCGGAACACCGGGGTGAAGCCGGCCACGGCGATGTTTTTCTTCTGGCCCGGCACGTTGCGGTAGGCCTCCAGGCGCCAGAGCGCCAGGTTGGCGTCCCAGTAGCCCGACAGGTGGCGGCCGTTGGAGGCGAACCAGCGCCGGCTCCAGTCCGACTGCAGGGCGAAGCGGACCATCTTCTGCTCCGACTTGCTGCCGACTTCGACCGAGGCGGAATCGATCCAGCCGTCGGCGGCGTGGCCGGCCTGGGCGAACAGGGCGGTGCTGACGAACGCCAGCGCCACGGCGCTATTTTTCATCATCTTCATGTTATGCCTTCGAAATAGGTGCCTGAACTGTTAAATATAAGTCAGGGATGCGGTATTGTACTAGTGTGAACAAACCCGTGCTGACAGCCCGCAAACTTAGGCGGCGCGGGTATCATAGGCGCCCGCCGACCACATTGAACCGAGTCCGACATGGCCGAACCCAGCACCACCCCCCTGTACCCGCTCGCCGCCCCCATGGAGCGCCAGACGCAAGCCGCCGTGCTGCCTCACGACCCCATTGCCGAGCACATCGCCGCCCACCTCGGCGCGCCCGCCATGGTCTTCCACGACACCGTGGCCGATCCGGTGCAGGTCGACATCCACGTGATTCCGGCCGGTCCCGCCTATCCCTTCCTGCGCCTGGTGAGCTCCGGTATGAGCCAGCGCCCGATGACCACCCCGGAAGGCGCGCCGCCCTACGGCGAGCTGATGATGTCGCTGCCGCCCGACTGGAAGCTGGACGAGGAATCGGTCAAGGACGAGCGCTGGTACTGGCCGGTGGCCCTGATGCGCCACCTGGCCCATTATCCGCACCAGCACGCGACCTGGATCGGCCTCGGCCACACGGTGCCGAACGGCAGCCCGGCCAAGCCCTACACGGCCGGCGTCAAGTTCGAAGGCGCGATCCTGCTGCCGCCGGTGTCGGCGCCCGAGCCCTTCCATTTCGTGAACGTGGACGGCAAGGACGTGTATTTCCATTGCGTGGTGCCGCTCTACCGCGAAGAGTTGGACCTGGTGCGCCGCCGCGGCTTCGCCGAGCTGCTCGACAAGTTCAACGACAAGAACGTCACCGACGTGGTCGTGCCGGACCGGGTCAACACGGTCAAGAAGAAATTCCTGGGACTGTTCTGATGGACCGCCCCGTCATCGCTTTCCTGGGCATCGGCCTGATGGGCGGGCCGATGGCGGCGCGGCTGGCGCGGGCCGGCCACCCGGTGCGCGCCTGGAACCGCACATTCGCCAAGGCCGAGGCCTTGCGCGCGGAAGGCGCCGAGCCGCACGCGAAGCTGCCCGACGCCGTTGCGGGCGCGCGCATCGTGATCTCGATGCTGGAGGCGGGGCCCATCGTCAGGGAAGTGATGGCGGCGGCGCTGCCTGCCCTGGCGCCGGGCAGCCTGTGGATCGACATGAGCTCGACCCGCCAGGACGAGGCGCTGGACTTCCACGCGATCCTGGCGGCGCGGGGCTGCCGCTTCCTCGACGCGCCGGTTTCCGGCGGCGTGGGCGGCGCGCAAAACGGCCAGCTGGCCATCATGGCCGGCGGAAGCCAGGCGGACTTCGACGAGGCCGCGCCGCTGCTGCGCGCGATGGGTACGCCGCGCCTGGTAGGCCCGGCGGGCAGCGGGCAAGTGGCCAAGCTGTGCAACCAGCTGATCGTCGGCGCGACCCTGAACGTGGTGGCCGAGGCGCTGCTGCTGGCGCAGGCCGCCGGCGCCGATCCGGTCGAGGTGCGCGAAGCGATCCGCGGCGGCTTCGCGGGCAGCCGCATCCTGGAAGTGCATGGCCAGCGCATGCTCGAGCGTAATTTTGTTGCGGGCGGGCAGGTGAAGAGCCAGCTGAAAGACTTGCACAATGTGCTGGCCGCCGCGGGCGCGGCAGGGCTGGCGCTGCCGGTCACCGAGCTGGTGACGCGGCAGTACGAGACGATCGCGGGCGAGCTGCCCCAGGCCGACCATGCGGCCGCACTGATCGCGCTGGAACGCATGAACCCGGGCCAGCGCCTGGGCGATGCGCCCGACCGCTTAAGCTGAGGCCGGCAGGCTCATCTCCACCAGCCGCACCCAGTAGCTGGCGCCGATCGGCAGCAGGTTGTCGTTGAAGTCGTAGCTGCCGTTGTGCAGCTGGCAGGGCCCCAGCCCGTGTCCGCCCGTGCGGTGCTCGCCTTCGCCGTTGCCGATGAAGACATAGCAGCCCGGCTTTTCCTGCAGCATGAAGGCGAAGTCCTCCGCTCCCATGGTCGGCTCGACATTGGTGTCGACCCGCTCATGGCCCACCACCGCGCGCATGGCCTCGATCGCGAACGCGGTCTGCTCGGCATGGTTCACCAGCGGCGGATAGTTACGCTTGAAGCTGAAGTCGACGCTGGCATTGAAGCCCCCGGCCACGCCGCCCGCGATCTCGTTCATGCGCCGTTCGATCAGGTCGAGCACGCCTGTCGAGAACGTACGCACGGTGCCGATCAGCTCGGCCTCGTCCGGAATGACATTGGTGGCGCTGCCCGCATGGATTTGCGTAATCGACAGCACCGCCGTCTCCAGCGGGTTCTTTTCGCGCGAGATGATCGTCTGCCAGCTCTGGGCGATCTGCACCGCCACCATCACCGGGTCGATTGCGCGATGCGGCTGGGCCGCGTGTGCGCCCTTGCCGCGCACCACCACGCGGAATTCGTTACTCGATGCCATCATCGGACCGGCCACCACGCCGAAGCTGCCTTCGGCCAGGCCCGGCCAGTTGTGCATGCCGTACACGGCTTCCATCGGGAACTGCTCGAACAGGCCGTCGTCCATCATGCGCCTGGCGCCGCCGCCGCCTTCCTCGGCCGGCTGGAAGATCACGTACACGGTGCCATCGAAGTTGCGGTGGGTCGCCAGGTAGTGGGCCGCGCCCAGCAGCATGGCGGTGTGGCCGTCGTGGCCGCAGGCGTGCATCTTGCCCGGATTGGTCGAGGCGTGCGCGAAGCCGTTCAGCTCCTGCATCGGCAGCGCATCCATGTCGGCGCGCAGGCCGATGGCGCGGTTCGAGGTGCCGTTCTTGATGATGCCGACCACGCCGGTCAGCCCCAGCCCGCGCACGATGGGAATGCCCCAGGCCGTCAGGCGCTCGGCCACCATGTCGGCGGTGCGCACCTCTTCATAGCACAGCTCCGGGTGGGCGTGCAGGTCGCGGCGGATAGCCTGCAACTCGGTCTGGAAAGCAAGGATGGGTTCCACTAATTTCATTCGGGATCTCCTGGTCTTGTCATGCTGCTTGTCTTGTTTGCATTGCATGATTTGAACTATTGTAGCCTGCCTCAAACAGTCTTGATAGAGGAGGGTACAGAGGCCTCCGGAATCGTTTAAAGTATTGGTTTCCCGCAGTTTTCCCGCCGTCCGTAGCAGTTTTTAATACGCAGTTTTCTAAATCACAAGAACATGACCACCACCCAAGTCCGTGCGACCTGCCCCCACGATTGCCCCGATACCTGCGCGCTGCTCGTCACCGTCGAAGACGGCGTCGCGACCGAGGTGCGCGGCGATCCGGAGCATCCGACCACGGCCGGGGTGTTGTGCACCAAGGTGTCGCGCTACGTCGACCGCACCTACCACGCCGACCGCCTGCTGTATCCGATGCGCCGCGTGGGCCGCAAGGGCGAGGGCAAGTTCGAACGCATCAGCTGGGACCAGGCGATGGACGAGATCGCCACGCGCCTGAAGGACATCGCCGCGCGCGACCCGCAAGCCATCCTGCCCTACAGCTATGCCGGCACCATGGGCCTGGTGCAGGGCGATTCGATGTCGCTGCGCTTCTTCAACAAGCTGGGCGCCTCGCTGCTCGACCGCACCATCTGCGCCACGGCCGGCGCCACCGGCTACAAGTACAGCATCGGCGGCTCGATGGGCACCGACATCGAGGAATTCCAGAACGCGAAACTGATCCTGATCTGGGGCGGCAACCCGATCGCCTCGAACCTGCACTTCTGGATGCGCGCCCAGGAAGCCAAGCGCCGCGGCGCGACCCTGATCGCCATCGACCCCTACCGCTCGCTGACGGCCGAGAAATGCCACCAGCACATCGCGCTGCTGCCGGGCACCGACGCCGCGCTGGCGCTGGGCATGATGCACGTGCTGATCAAGGAAGACCTGCTCGACCACGACTACATCGCCAACTACACCCTCGGCTTCGAGGAACTCGAGGCGCGCGCCGCGGAATGGACGCCGGAACGCACCGCCGAGACCTGCGGCATCTCGGTCGAAGAGGTGCTGGAGCTGGCGCGCATCTACGGCCAGACCGCGAAGCGCGGCGAAGCGGCCGCGATCCGCATGAACTACGGCCTGCAGCGCGTGCGCGGCGGCGGCATGTCGGTGCGTAACATCGCCTGCCTGCCGGCCCTGGTGGGCGCCTGGCGCCATCCGGCCGGCGGCGTCCAGCTGTCGACCTCGGGCACCTTCCCGGCGGACCGCGCGGCGCTGCAGCGCCCGGACCTGCTGGACGGCCGCATGCCGCGCACGATCAACATGACCACCATCGGCGACGACCTGCTCAAGCAGGCCTCGCCCGAGTTCGGCCCCAAAATCGAAGCCGTGATCGTCTACAACGCCAACCCGCTGGCGATCGCGCCGGATTCGTCCAAGGTGCAGCAGGGCTTCGAGCGCGAAGACCTGTTCACGGTGGTGCTGGAACACTTCCGCACCGACAGCGCCGATTACGCCGACATCCTGCTGCCGGCCACCACCCAGCTCGAGCACGTCGATGCGCACCTGGCCTATGGCCACCTGTACATGATGGCCAACAACGCGGCCGTGGCGCCGGTGGGCGAGGCCAAGCCGAACACCGAATTCTTCCGCCTGCTGGCGGCGCGCATGGGCTTCGACGATCCCTGCTTCAAGGAGAGCGACGACGAGCTCGCTGCCCAGGCCTTCAACAAGAAGGACGTGCGCGCGATCCACTTCGACTGGGAATCGCTCAAGCGCAAGGGCTGGGAAAAACTGAACATGCCGGCCGCCCCGTTCGCCGAAGGCGGCTTCCCGACCCCGTCAGGCAAGTGCGAGTTTTATTCGAGCACCATGGCGAAGGACGGACTCGATCCGCTCCCGACCTATATTGCTCCGTATGAATCGGCCGCTTCCAACCCGAAGCTTGCCGAGAAATATCCGTTGGCGATGATCTCTCCACCGGCGAGGAACTTCCTCAACTCAACGTTTGTCAATGTGCAGAGCCTGCGCGCTACCGAGGGCGAGCCGCACCTCGATATCCACCCTGAGGATGCCGCCGCGCGCGGCATCGGGCACGGGGATATGGCGCGCATCTATAACGACCGCGGCTCGTTCGTCGCCCGCGCACGCGTGACCGACAAGGCGCGTCCAGGGCTGGTGGTGGGCTTGTCCATCTGGTGGAAGAAGCTTTCCAGCGATGGCAAGAACGCCAATGAAGTCACCAGCCAGCGTCTGACCGACATGGGCAGGGCGCCCACTTTCTACGACACCCTGGTGCAGGTCGAAAAGGCCGCATCAACAACGCGAGATGAAACCGTCTAGATTCTCCCAGGCCTTCCGGCCCCTGATGGCCGCCGCTTGCGCGGCCCTGATGTTGTCAAGCTGCTCATCCCTCTCCTACTATTCCCAGGCCGCGCAAGGTCAGCTCGAACTGCTGACCGACTCGCGTCCCATCGACGACTGGATCGCCGATCCCGGCACCAGCGTGAAGCTGCGCCACCGCCTCGAGACGGCGCGCCAGATCCGCCGCTACGCGGTCCAGGAAATGAAGCTGCCCGACAATGGCAGCTACAGCAACTACACCCACCTGAAGCGTCCCTATGTGCTGTGGAACGTGGTCGCCACGCCCGAGCTCTCGCTCAAGCCCGTGCAATGGTGCTTCCCGGTGGCCGGCTGCGTGAACTACCGCGGCTACTACAGCAAGGCCGAAGCCCAGGCCTTCGCCAGGGACTTGCGCGCCAAGGGCCACGACGTCGAAGTGGGCGGGGTGGCCGCGTATTCCACGCTCGGATGGTTCAGCGACCCCTTGATCTCGACCTTCATCAACTACCCGGACGCCCAGCTGGCGCGCATGCTCTTCCATGAGCTGGCGCACCAGGTCACCTATGTGGCGGGCGACTCGCAGTTCAACGAATCCTTCGCCAGCGCGGTGGAGGAGGCGGGCGTGGAAGGCTGGCTGGAACGCTTCGGCAATCCCATGATGCGCGAAGCCTACGACCGCTATGCGGCGCGCAAGAAGGACTTCCTGGCGCTGCTGCTCAAGTATCGCGGCGAACTGGACCGTACTTACAAGAGCATGGTCCCGGATAGCGAGAAGCGGGTGGCCAAGGCGCGCCTGTTCCTGGCCCTGAAGGACGACTACCAGGTGCTCAAGGCGAGCTGGGGCGGCTATGCGGGCTACGACAAGTTCTTCGAGGAGCCGCTGTCGAACGCCCACCTGGCCTCGATCGCCACCTACAACGATTTCGTGCCCGCTTTCCGGGCTTTGCTGCAGCGCGAGAGGAGCTGGCGCGGCTTCTACAAGGCTGTCAACCAGCTGGCCAAGCTGGAGAAGACGGACCGCCACCGGGTGCTGAAGACCCTGGGCGCGAGCGTCACCCCGGCGCCGCTCGTGGTGCAGCGCAGCATGGTCGGCGCGCGTTAGAGAGATAGAGGACCCGTTCCAATCGCGCCGAAAGCGCTTGCGCATCAAAGCACTGCCCGATAGCATCATCATCGGCGATAACAAAGGCATAAGGTATGCGCGCGTACGCGCGCCTGCCTCACCAGCCAGGGCGCTCGACCACAACGATAACTATTTCGAGGCAGAGGCATCCGATGGAAAAAATTTGGCTCAAGTCGTATCCCCCGGGCGTCCCTACGGAGATTGATCCAGATCAATACCGTTCACTGGTGCATTTGTTGGAAGAATCGTTCAGCGCCTATGCTGACCGCAACGCGTATGTGTGCATGGACAAGTTCATGACCTACCGCGAGCTGGACGCCTACTCGAAGAAACTGGCGGCCTGGCTGCAAAGCCGGGGCATGGCCCCGGGCGCGCGGGTGGCGATCATGATGCCGAACGTATTGCAGTACCCGATCGCCATCGCGGCGATCCTGCGCGCCGGCTACACCGTGGTCAATGTGAACCCGCTGTACACGGCGCGCGAGCTCGAGCACCAGCTCAAGGATTCGGGCAGCGAAGCGATCATCGTGCTGGAGAACTTCGCCCACACGGTGCAGCAGGTGCTGGGCAAGACCCCGTTGCGCCACGTGGTGGTGGCGAGCATGGGCGAGATGCTGGGCGGCGTGAAGGGCGTGCTGGTCAACTTCGTGGTGCGCAGCGTCAAGAAGATGGTGCCGGATTTCGCGCTGCCGAACATGGTGCGCTTCAAGGAAGCGCTGGCGCAGGGCAGCCGCATGCCGTTCAAGGCGCCCGAGCTGAAGTCGGACGACGTGGCCTTCCTGCAGTACACGGGCGGGACCACGGGCGTGTCGAAGGGCGCCACGCTCACGCACCGCAACGTGATCGCCAACCTGCTGCAGACCGAAGCCTGGGCCGCGCCTGGACTGCAGGGGCTGGCGCCGGACGAGCAGCCGGTGACCATCTGCGCGCTGCCGCTGTACCACATCTTCGCGCTGACGGCCTGCGCGATGTGGGGCATGCGCAGCGGCGCGCTGGTGGTGCTGATCCCGAACCCGCGCGACATCCCCGGTTTCGTGAAGGAGCTGGCCAAGTACCGCTTCCACATGTTCCCGGCGGTGAACACGCTGTACAACGCGCTGGTGAACAACGCGGACTTCGCCAACCTCGATTTTTCGTCGCTGAAGTTCTCGGTCGGCGGCGGGATGGCGGTGCAGCAGGTCGTCAACGACAAGTGGCGCAGCATTACCGGCACCGGCATCACCGAAGCCTACGGGCTGTCGGAGACCGCGCCGCTGGCGACCGCGAACCGCGGCGACGTGACGGAATTCACCGGCACCATCGGCCTGCCGGTGTCGTCGACCGAGGTCGCGATCCTGGACGACGAAGGCCGCGAGCTGGCCCACGGCCAGGTCGGCGAGATCGCGATTCGCGGTCCGCAGGTGATGGCGGGCTACTGGAACAGGCCGGACGAGACGGCCAAGGTCATGACGCCGGACGGTTTCTTCAAGACCGGCGACGTGGGTATGATGGATGACAACGGGTACGTGAAGATCGTCGACCGCAAGAAGGACATGATCCTGGTGTCGGGCTTCAACGTCTACCCGAACGAACTGGAAGGCGTGATCGCGGCCCATCCGGGCGTGCTTGAATGCGCCGTGATCGGCGTGCCCGACGCGCATTCGGGCGAGGCGGTGAAGGTGTTCGTGGTGCGCAAGGACCCGAACCTCACCGTGGAGCAGCTGATGGACTACTGCAAGCAGCAGCTCACCGGCTACAAGAAGCCGAAGTACATCGAATTCCGCGACGAGCTGCCCAAGACGAACGTCGGCAAGATCCTGAGGCGTGCGCTGAGGGACGAGAAGCAGGCAGCGTAAATCGCATCGCGAATAGCACGGCGGTGGCATTCGGCTGGCGCTGGTCGCCCGGCAGGGACGGCTCACGCGTTTTATGAGAACCAATATGGAAGGTAAGGCACAGATGGATAAGTTTTGGCTTGGGTCGTACGAGAAAGGCGTGGTGCCGGAGATCGATCCGACCCAGTATCGCTCCCTGACGCATTTGCTGGAGGAGGCGTTC
Organism: Massilia sp. AB1; assembly: GCF_018119385.1. Taxonomy (NCBI): domain Bacteria; kingdom Pseudomonadati; phylum Pseudomonadota; class Betaproteobacteria; order Burkholderiales; family Oxalobacteraceae; genus Massilia; species Massilia sp. AB1. Next base: position 17,770 of record NZ_JAGKSG010000031.1, read on the forward strand.
CGCAAGTACGCCGACCGCAAGGCCTACGCCTGCATGGGCAAGTCCATCACCTATGCCGAGCTGGACGCGATGTCGCAGCGCATGGCGGCCTGGCTGCAGAACCGCGGCCTGAAGCCGGGCGCGCGCGTGGCACTGATGATGCCCAACATCCTGCAATACCCGGTGGCGCTGGCCGCCGTGCTGCGCGCCGGCTATGTGGTCGTCAACGTCAATCCGCTGTACACCCCGCGCGAACTGCAGCACCAGCTGACCGACTCGGGCGCCGAAGCCATCGTCGTGCTGGAGAACTTCGCGCACACGCTGGAGCAGGTGGTCGACAAGACCCAGGTCAAGCACGTCGTGATCGCCACCATGGGCGACCTGCTGGGCCTGAAGGGCCTGCTGGTCAACCTGGTGGTGCGCAAGGTCAAGAAGATGGTGCCGGGCTTCTCGGTCCCGGGCGCGGTGGCCTTCAACAAGGTGCTGGCCGAAGGCGCGCGCCTGGCCATGAAGCCGGTCACCATCGGCCATGACGACATCGCCTTCCTGCAGTACACCGGCGGCACCACCGGCGTGTCGAAAGGCGCCGTGCTCCTGCACCGCAACGTGATCGCCAACGTGCTGCAGAACGAAGCCTGGTTCGCCCCGACCCTGGCGCGCCTGAAGCCGGGCGAGCAGGCGCAGTATGCCTGCGCGCTGCCGCTGTACCACATCTATGCGCTGACCGTGTGCGCGCTGATGGGCATGCGCACCGGCGGCATGAACCTCCTGATCCCGAACCCGCGCGACATCCCGGGCTTCGTCAAGGAACTGGGCAAGTACCGCATCAACGTATTCCCGGCCGTGAACACCCTGTACAACGGCCTGCTCAACAACGCGGAATTCGCCAGGCTGGACCATTCCAGCCTGATGGTCTGCCCGGGCGGCGGCATGGCGGTGCAAAAGCCGGTGGCCGACAAGTGGCTGCAGGTGACCGGCGCGCCTATCGTGGAAGGCTACGGCCTGTCGGAGACCTCGCCGGTGGTGGCGGCGAACCGCTGCGACATCACCGAGTTCACCGGCACCATCGGCCTGCCGCTGCCCTCGACCGAACTGCGCATCGTGGACGAGCAGGACAACGAAGCGCCCTACGGCACCGCCGGCGAGATCGCCGTGCGCGGTCCGCAGGTGATGGCGGGCTACTGGAACCGTCCGGACGAAACGGCCAAGGTCATGACCAGGGACGGCTTCTTCAAGACCGGCGACGTCGGCATCATGGAAGCGACCGGCTACACCCGCATCGTCGACCGCAAGAAGGACATGATCCTGGTGTCGGGCTTCAACGTGTATCCGAACGAAGTCGAAGGCGTGGTGGCCGGCATGCCGGGCGTACTGGAAGTGGCTTGCGTGGGCGTACCGGACCAGCACTCGGGCGAGGCGGTCAAGCTCTACATCGTGCGCAAGGACCCGGCGCTGAGCGCTGAAGATGTCATCGATTTCTGCAAGGAGCAGCTGACCGGTTACAAGCGTCCGAAGTTCGTCGAGTTCCGCGAGACGCTGCCGAAGACGAACGTGGGCAAGATCCTGCGGCGTGAGCTGAGGGATGAGAAGGTGCAGCAGCCGGCTTAAGGGCTAACACTGTTCGGACAGAACTTGGGTCCCCGCGAAGGCGGGGACCCAAGTTCCGATGCGCAGCCGCTAACCTACTCTCTCCACCCCAACCCTCCCATCCGCCACGCGGAACGACGCCAGCACCCCCGCCCCCGACCTGGCATCGAACACATTATCCAGCCCCATGAAGTGCGTCGCCAATCCCTTGGCTGTGACCTCCATCAGCATATAACCCCGCTTGTCGCTCCGCCCATACTTCATGTGCGGATTATTCGACACATGCGCCAACGTCCTCGCCTGAGCCCGTGAACTCGAGGTCACCGAAGTCCCGCAAAACTCCGTCGCCACCAATGGATTGGCCTTCGACACCGCCCGCGCAAAATCCGGCCGCAGCTCGCAGGCATAAAAGGTGTGCACATCGCCCCCCAGCACCACCGGATTCCTCGCCCCGGACTTGAGCACGGACTCCAGCAGCCTGCGCCGCGCCAGCGGATACCCATCCCATCCATCCGTCCACACCCGGTTGGTCCCCGTCCCGATGACCGGGAAGCTGCTCGACTGCGCCATGAGGGTCTGCTGCGCCAGGATGTTCCACTGCGCGCGCGACGAAGCCAGCCCGGCGCCCAGCCAGGCTTCCTGCTCCCGTCCCAGCATCGAGCGCCTTGGATCCTGCAGCGCCGCGCACTCGTGCGCGAACATGGCGTTCGAGCCGCCGCGTCCCTTGCGTGGGCAGGCCTGCACCGAGCGGTACTGGCGGTCGTCGAGCACATGGATGCGCGCCAGGCGCCCCCAGTCGTAGCGCTGGTGCAGGCTTACCCGGGCGAAGCTGCCGGGCCGCGGAAGACGCAGCGGCATGTGCTCGTAAAAGGCCTGGTAGGCCGCCGCCCGCCGTCCGGCGAAATCCTTCCTCAGCAGCTCGTCGCGTCCGTTGGCGTAATCATTGGCCACCTCGTGGTCGTCCCAGGTCACGATCCAGGGAGCGGCGCGGTGCGCGGCCTGCAGGTCCGGATCGCTCTTGTACTGCGCATAGCGGCGCCGGTAATCGTCGAGCGTGAAGGATTCGTTGTTGCGGGTGACGCGCTGCGGATGCTGGAGGTGATACGGACCCCATTCGTAGATGTAGTCGCCCAGGAAGGCCACCAGGTCCGGCGCGCTGGCCGCGATGTGGCGGTGCGCCGCATAGCTGCCGAATTCCCAGTGCTGGCAGGAGGCCACGGCCAGCTTCAGCATCGCAGGCATGGCGCCCGGCGCCGGCGCGGTGCGCGTGCGGCCGACCGGGCTGACGGTGTCGCCCAGCATGAAGCGGTACCAGTACCAGCGTTCCGGCAGCAGGCCCTTCACGTCCACATGGACGCTATGCGCGAGCTCCGGCACGGCGGTGGCGCTGCCCTTGGCGGCGATGCGGCGGAAAGCCTGGTCTTCCGCCACTTCCCAGCGCACGGCCAGGGCGACCGGCGGCGTGCTGGATGCGTCGAGCGGATTGGCGAGGATGCGGGTCCACAGGATCACCGAGTCGGGCAGGGGAGAACCCGAGGCGACGCCGAGGCTGAAGGGATAGACCGTGCCGGCGGAGCTGGCCGGCGCGGCGAGCGAGGAAGCGGTGAGCGCGGCCGACCAGCGTGCACCCTGTAACAGGAACAGCCGGCGCGCGCCCTGCATTCTTTAGCGGTGCGCGATCAGGGAATCGAGCGGCGGCAGCTGGCGCGGCTTGCGGTCCGGGCCGGTGGCGACGTAGGTCAGGGTCGCCTCGGTGACCTTGACGACTTCGGCCTGCAGGCGATTGCGTTCGGCGTAGACCTCGACGCACACGGTGACGGAGGTGTTGCCAACCTTGGTGATATCGGCGTAGAAGGAGAGCAGGTCGCCCACGAACACCGGATTCTTGAACACGAAGGAATTGACGGCGATGGTCGCCACGCGGCCGTTGGCGCGGCGGGTGGCCGGCAGCGAGCCGGCGATGTCGACCTGGGCCATGATCCAGCCGCCGAACACGTCGCCGTACACGTTGGCGTCGCTCGGTGCCGGCATGACGCGCAACTCCGGCATCTTTCCTGCCGGCAGTCGGGTGGTGGTGGGGAGGGTGTTTTCTGGGGTCGTCATCTTGAAATCTCGGTAAAAGCTACAATCGTCCCGAATTGAACCATAAATCACGAAGCCCTGCCATGCGACGCTCATCCGCGAGTTCCCTCCCACCGCCGCCCACTGCCGGCGGCGCGCCCCGCAACGACTGGGCCACCCTGCGCACGCTCTTCCCCTATCTGTGGGTCTACAAATGGCGGGTGCTGGCCGCGCTCGGCGCCCTGATCGGCGCCAAGATGGCCAACGTCGGCGTGCCGCTGGTGCTCAAGCAGCTGATCGACCAGCTGGCCATCGACCCTGCTCATCCGCAGGCGCTGCTGGTGCTGCCGCTCGGCGCCCTGGTCGCCTACGGCCTGCTGCGCCTGTCGACCACGGTATTCACGGAGCTGCGCGAATTCCTGTTCGCGCGCGTGACCCAGCGCGCGGTGCGCACCATCGCGCTGAAAGTCTTCCGCCACCTGCACGCGCTCTCGCTGCGCTTCCACCTGAACCGCCAGACCGGCGGCATGACGCGCGACATCGAGCGCGGCACGCGCGGCGTGAATTCGCTGATCTCGTATTCGCTGTTCAACGTGCTGCCGACCCTGGTCGAGATCACCTTGGTGCTCGGCTACCTGGTGATCAACTACGACATCTGGTTCAGCGTGATCACGGCCGTGGCGCTGGCGACCTACATCGCCTTCACCGTGATCGTCACCGAATGGCGCACCCACTTCCGCCGCACGATGAACGACCTGGACTCGAAGGCCAACACCAAGGCCATCGATTCGCTGCTCAACTACGAGACGGTGAAGTACTTCGGCAACGAGGACTACGAAGCCAGGCGCTACGACCAGGGACTGCAGAACTACGAGAACGCCGCGGTGCGCTCGCAGACTTCGCTGTCGGTGCTGAACACCGGCCAGTCGCTGATCATCGCCACCGCCGTCACCCTGATCCTGTGGCGCGCCACCGAGGGCGTGATCGCGGGCACCATGACCTTGGGCGACCTGGTCCTGGTGAACTCCTTCATGATCCAGCTGTACATTCCGCTCAACTTCCTGGGCGTGATCTACCGCGAGATCAAGCAAAGCCTTGCGGACATGGAGCGCCTGTTCTCGCTGCTCGACCAGAACCGCGAGGTGGCCGATGCGCCGGCTGCTCAGCCGCTGGTAACCAGGGGCGCGCGGGTCGAGTTCTCGCATGTGGAGTTCAGCTACGAAACCAAGCGCCAGATCCTGTTCGACGTCGACTTCACCATTCCCGCCGGGACCACGACGGCGGTGGTGGGGCACAGCGGCTCGGGCAAGTCGACCTTGTCGCGGCTGCTGTTCCGCTTCTACGACGTCAACGGCGGATCGATCCGCATCGACGGGCAGGATCTGCGTGGAGTCACCCAGCAGTCGTTGCGCGCGGCAATTGGCATCGTGCCGCAGGATACGGTGCTGTTCAACGACACCATCGAATACAACATCGCCTATGGCCGGCCGGGGGCGTCGCATGAGGACATCGTGGCGGCGGCGAGGGCGGCGTCGATCCATGATTTCATCGAGAGTTTGCCGGACGGGTACAAGACCATGGTGGGCGAGCGCGGGCTGAAACTGTCGGGCGGGGAGAAGCAGCGCGTGGCGATTGCGAGGACCTTGCTCAAGGACCCGGCGATCCTGATTTTCGACGAAGCCACGTCGGCCCTGGATTCCAAGTCGGAGCAGGCGATCCAGGCGCAGTTGAAGGAGATCGCGAAGGACCGGACGACGCTGGTGATTGCACACAGGTTGTCGACCATCGCGGATGCGCAGCAGATCATCGTGCTGGATCACGGGAAGATCGTGGAGCGGGGGACGCACGGCTCGCTGCTGGCGGCGCGTGGTTTGTATGCGCAGATGTGGGAAAGGCAGCTGGCCAGGCCGGATGAGGAGCTGGCTTCGCCGCCGCTCGAATTACAGCAGGAGTAAATTCTTCCCGCTAGCTTTAAGACCGTCATCCCGGCGAAGGCCGGGATCCAAGTTTGCATGCACGCCGATACCGCATGCGTTCTCACTGTACTGCGGAATTGGGTCCCGGCCTTCGCCGGGACGACGGATCTGGCTAAGAGGGTATTGAAGACTTAGTAGGTATAGAACATCCGCTGAATCTCCTTGGTATTGCTGGTCTTGGTCAACGCCAGCATCAGCAGAATACGCGCCTTCTGCGGGCTGAGCGTATCCGCCACCACGAAGTCCAGCTGATCGTCATTCGCCTCGCCATTACGCGCCACGATGCCCTGGCCCACACGGCTCGAACGCACGATCACCACGCCTTTTTCACGCGCAGCGACCAGCGCAGGCTTGGTCCTGGCCGGCAAGCTGCCATTGCCCACGCCCGCATGCACCAGCCCCTTGGCGCCCGCTGCCACCAGCGCATTGACCGCCACCGCGCCCACGTTCGCATAGGCATACGCCACATCCACCTGCGGCAGCGCATCCAGCCTGGAGATATCGAACTCGGTCTCCACCGTATGCTTGCGCGTCACCTCGCGGTAAAAATAAGGCTTGCCGCCCTGGATGTAGCCGATCATGCCCAGCTCCGCCGCGCGGAAGGTATCGGCGGTCGTGGTATTCGCCTTGGTCACGTCGCGCGCCGCGTGGATCTGGTCGTTCATTGCCACCAGCACGCCCTTGCCGACGGCCGCCGGGCTGCCGGCCAGGTTGACCGCGTTGTACAGGTTGATCGGACCATCCGCCGACAGCGCGGTCGACGGACGCATCGAGCCCACCAGCACCACCGGCTTCCTGCTCTTGACGACCAGGTTCAGGAAGTAGGCCGTCTCTTCCAGCGTATCGGTGCCATGCGTGATCACGATCCCGTCCACATTCGGCTGGCCCAGCAGCACGTTGACGCGCTTGGCCAGCTGCAGCCAGTGCTCGTTGCCCATGTTTTCGCTGGCGATCTGGAACACCTGCTCGCCGGTGACGTTGGCGACCTTCGTCATCTCGGGCACGGCCTGGATCAGCGCCTGGACGCCGACCGTGGCGGCGGTGTAGCCCACCGTGGTGGTGCTGGTGGCGCCGGTGCCGGCGATGGTGCCGCCGGTGGCGAGGATGGTGACGTTCGGCAGCTTGGCAGTCTGCGCCTGCGCCGCGGTAACGAGCAGGAACAGAAAGCCGAACAGCGCGCTCGTGGCGCGGACGGATTTGTGGAACAGCATGGACTTCTCCTAAACAAAAAAGCCGTCCCCGCGGTAACGGGAACGGCGTTGCGGCAAACGTCTTACAGCTTCTTGAAGACGACGCCTTCCTTCATGACAAACTTGACTTGCTCGAGCTGCTTCACGTCGCGCAGCGGATCGCCTTCGACCGCGATGATGTCGGCGGCGAAGCCCGGCTCGATGGCGCCCAGGCGCTTGCCCTGGTCGAGCAGCGCGGCGGCGTGCATGGTGGCGGCGCGGATCGCGTCGATCGGGCTCATGCCCGCCTCGACCATGTAGCCGAACTCCCTGGCGTTCTCGCCGTGTGGGAACACGCCGGCGTCGGTGCCGAAGGCGATCTTCACACCGGCTTTATGGGCGCGGGCGAAGGTGTTCTGCAGCTGCGGCCCGATGGCGGCGGCCTTCGGGCGCACCAGCGCGGAATAGTAGTTCGGATCCTTGGCCTTGTCGGCGACGTAGCGGCCCGCCGAAATGGTCGGCACATACCAGCCGCCGGTCTTCTTGAACAGGCCGATGACCTCGTCGTCCATCAGGGTGCCGTGCTCGATCGAGTCGACGCCGGCGCGCAGCGCGCGCTTCATGCCTTCGGCACCGTGCGCGTGGGCCGCGACGCGGAAGCCGTAGTCCTTGGCGGTGCTGACGATGGCGCGCAGCTCGTCTTCGGTGTACTGCGAGTTCTGGCCATTGGCGGCCTGGCTCAGCACCCCACCGGTGGCGGTGATCTTGATCAGGTCCGCGCCTTCCTTGTAGCGCGCACGCACGGCCTGGCGGGCTTCTTCCGGGCTGTCGACCACACCCTGTTCGGGACCGGGCGTGCCGATCTTCTCGCTCAGGAAATGCGACAGGTTGTTGGTCGGGTCGGCGTGGCCGCCGGTGGTGGCGATCGACTTCCCGGCGGTGAACATGCGCGGGCCGGGGATCTCGCCGGCGTTGATGGCGCGCTTGAGCGAGACGTTCAGGCCGTCGGCCGCGCCCAGGTCGCGTACCGTGGTGAAGCCGGCCATCAAGGTGCGCTGGGCGAACTTCACCGAGCGAAAGGCCATGTCGGAAGGATCGGCGGTGAGGCGATCGCGGTAGGCGTCGACCACCGGCGTGGTTTCGCTGGTCAGGTGCACGTGCATGTCGATCAGGCCCGGCAGGCAGGCGTGGCGCGACAGGTCGATGGCGCCGGCGTCCTGGCTCATCGGGCCGACCGACTTGACGCTGCCGTTCTCGACCACGATGCCGACCTTCTCGCGCCAGGTCCCGCTCTTCACGTCGAGCAGGCGGCCGCAGTTGACCGTCTGGGTGGCGGCGCTGGCGCCGGTTGCAGCAAGCAGCAGGCCCGCCGCCATGTACAGCTGTTTCATGTCTCGCTCCTCTTGTCGTTATAAAAAAGGCCTCCCATCGCTGGAAGGCCTTCGGTCTTGCAATCGATACGGTGCGCGCTCAGCGCAGCGGCGCCACGGCCGGGTCCTTGCTCGGCTCGCCCAGGTCGCCCTCCCACTTCGCGACCACGGCGGTGGCGATGCCGTTGCCGATCACGTTGGTGGCCGAGCGCGCCATGTCCAGGAAGTGGTCGATGCCCAGCAGGAGCAGCAGGCCGGCTTCCGGGATGTTGAACTGGGACAGGGTAGCGGCAATCACCACCAGCGAGGCGCGCGGCACGCCGGCCATGCCCTTCGAGGTCAGCATCAGCACCAGCATCATGGTCAGCTGGGTCGACAGCGACAGCTCGATGCCGTAGGCCTGGGCGATGAACACGGCTGCGAAGGTGCAGTACATCATCGAGCCGTCCAGGTTGAACGAGTAGCCGATCGGCAGCACGAAGGCGGCCAGGCGGTTCTTGACGCCGAAGCGCTCCAGGCCTTCCAGGGTTTTCGGGAAGGCCGCTTCCGACGACGCGGTCGAGAAAGCCAGCAGGGTCGGGCCGCGCAGCTCGGCGATCAGGCGCAGCACGCGCGGGCCGAGGAAGGCCATGCCGATACCGATCAGCACCACCCACAGCAGCACGATGCCCAGGTAGAACTCGGCCATGAAGATGCCGTAGGTCGACAGCACGCCCAGGCCGCTCTTGGCGATGATGCCCGCCACCGCCGCGAACACGGCGATCGGCGCGAAGTTCATCACGTAGCCGGTCACTTTCAGCATGATGTGGGCGACGCCGTCGACCGCATCGATCAGCGGGGTGGCGCGCGCGCCGACAGCCGCCGCAGCGGTGCCGAAGAACAGCGAGAACACGACGATCTGCAGGATCTCGTTCTTGGCCATGCCGTCGGCGATGGAGGACGGCACCAGGTGGGTAATGAACTCCTTCAGGGTCAGGCTGGTGGTGGCGATGCCCGACGAGGTGCCGACCGCCGGCAGCGCGCCCGACACGGCCATGGCGTCGCCCGGACGGAACAGGTTCACCAGGACCAGGCCCAGCGACAGCGAGATGATGGAAGCGATGATGAACCAGCCCAGCGCCTTGACGCCGATGCGGCCCACTTCCTTGGCGTCGCCCATCTTGGCGATGCCGACCACCAGGGTGGAGAACACCAGTGGCGCGATGATCATCTTGATCAGGCGGAGGAACAAGGTCGTGATCAGCGACATCGTGTCGGAGAAGGACTTCGCCTGCTCCGGCGTCACGCTGGCGTTGACGCCATAGCCTGCGATGATCCCGAGCACGAGGGCGACCAGGATGTAGGTGGTCAGGCGGTTTCGATTATTCATAACTGCTTCCTGTCTTATAGACCTGTGCACAACCGGCGGCAACGGGTGGCGCTGTCGCAGGCGGGTGAATCGGGCAAAATACCTGGCTTTCCGAGGAGCGAAACGGCCAGTTCGTCTGATGGTTATGGCAAGTTTGGCAGTATCCTAGGCGCTGATAATGCTGTCAAGCATGCTTACTGCACGTGCAACAAGCACGCAACGGAAGAGAAAATGGAGTACAAATGATCGACATCGAGAACGTCAGCAAGTGGTATGGCGAGTTCCAGGTGCTGCGCGACTGCACGACGCAGGTGGCGCGCGGCGACGTGGTCGTCGTATGCGGTCCGTCCGGCTCGGGCAAGTCGACCCTGATCAAGACCGTCAACGGCCTGGAGCCCTTCCAGCAGGGCAGCGTGCGGGTGGACGGCATCCCGGTGGGCGACCCGAAGACCGACCTGCGCCGGCTGCGCGCCCACATCGGCATGGTGTTCCAGAATTTCGAGCTGTTCCCGCACCTGTCGGTACGCGAGAATCTGACACTTGCCCAGATCAAGGTGCTCGGCCGCAGCAAGGCGGAGGCTACCGAGCGCGGCCTGGCCTATCTCGACCGGGTGGGCCTGCTGGCGCACCAGGACAAGTATCCGAACCAGCTATCGGGCGGCCAGCAGCAGCGGGTGGCGATCGCCCGGGCCCTGGCCATGGACCCGAAAGCGATGCTCTTCGACGAGCCGACTTCCGCGCTGGACCCGGAAATGGTGGGCGAGGTGCTCGACGTCATGGTGGGGCTGGCGCAGGAGGGCATGACGATGATGGTCGTGACCCACGAGATGGGCTTCGCGCGCAAGGTGGCCGACCGCATCGTCTTCATGGACCAGGGGCGGATCGTCGAGGACAGCCCCAAGGAAGCCTTCTTCGCTGCGCCGCGCTCGGACCGGGCGCGCGACTTCCTGGACCGGATCATTCACTGAGCGGGCGCCCAGGCGCCAGCTCAGCCGTGGCCCTGGCTGTCGTCGCCCGCGAAATACTCGTGCTGGTCGGTCAGGACGTAGGAGTGGCGCAGTTCCACCACTTCGTCGCGGAAGCTGAGCGCGCGGCGGATGACGTGCAGCAGCGGCGTGCCTTCGGCGACGCCGAGCAGCTGCGCCATCTGCGCATTGGCGCCGCAGGCGCGCAGGCGCTCCTCGGTGCGCAGCACGCCGACGCCGAAGCTGTCCTGGTATAACTGGTAGAGCGTGGTGCGGCGCTCGCGGACCTGGGCTTCGCTCATGCCGGCAAAGAAGTGCTCCGGCAACAAGATGTCGTCGATGATCACGGCCCGCCCGCCCAGGCTGAGCCGGTTCACGATGCGGATCAGCTTTGCCCCTTTCTTGACGCCGAGCCGGGCGGCGCTGTCGGCGTCGGCCTTGTCTTTCGTCAGGCTGATGAATTCCACCTTTGGATATTCCTTGCGGCCATCCTGGGCGAAGACGTGGAAGAAGCCGAACATGTAGCGGTCCTGGCTGTGCGAGGCGACGAAGGTGCCGCGTCCCTGGTGCCGGATCAGGATATTCTCGGCGGTCAGCTCGTCGACGGCCTTGCGCAGCGTGCCGACGCTGACGCCGAAGCGCTCGCACAGGCGCTTTTCGGCCGGGATGATCTCCCCCGGCTTCCATTCGCCGCCGCGCAGCGACTCCAGGAGCTTGTGCTTGACCTCGCGATACAGCGGGAGGCCCAAGGCAACATCCGATCGAAAAATTTGTTCCATATGTGGGCGACAGAAAGGGTCCGAGTGCGCGTATCATAGCGCATCCCGCCTTCCGGCGCCGTAAAATACATACAGATCACATGGTTGAATTTTGCGCCGCCATGGACTGGCACAGCCGGATCAGGCTGCTCATGCCGCCGGTACGGTATTTATCCTTGTGCACCAGGATGTGGAAGGCGCGGGTGAGCTGCAGATAAGGCGTCGGAATGCTCACCAGGTTGCCGCGCTCGACCGCGCCCACCAGGGCGATCTTCGGCAGGCACGAAATCCCCATGCCGCTCTCGACGGCGCGCTTGATCGCTTCGGTGCCGCCCAGCTCCATCATGACCCGGATCCCGCCCAGCTGGCTCATCAGCATCTGATCCACCACCTCGCGGGTGCCGGAACCGCGCTCGCGCAGGATCCAGTCGGCCGCCCGCAAGGCCTCGATGCCGGCGCCGCCCGGCTGGGCGATCGGGTGGCCGGGCGCCGCGCAGATCGCCAGCTCGTCCGGGCGCCAGAAGCCCGCCTCGATGTCCGGATGCAGGCAGGGGCCTTCGACAAAGCCGACATCGATCTCGAAATGCAGGATCGCGTTGATCACCTGTTGCGTATTGCCGACTTCGAGTTCGATGCGGCAGCCGGGCCGGTTGGCGCGAAAGGACCCGAGGATCTGGGGCAGCAGGTAATTGCCGATGGTGGAACTGGCGCCCAGCCGCAGGTCCACCGCGCCCCCGGGCTGGCGGAACAGGCCCTCCATCTCGCGCGCCCGCTCGACCATCTCGACCGCTTTCGGATATAGCGCGCGCCCGTCCTCGTTGAGCGCCAGGCGCTTGCCGATACGGTCGAACAGGCGCGTCGCCAGCTGGTTCTCGAACTCGGCCAGGGCCATGCTGGCGGCCGATTGCGTGATGCCGACCAGCGCCGCCGCCTGGGTCACGTTCCCTTTCTGGGCCGTGGCGACGAACACCTCGATCTGTCGCAGGCTTGTCCGCAGCATGCTCGCTCCCGTCTCTATATCAATTTAATTGATTAATTATATAAATATAACTCGTTTTTACTTATTAGCGCACGGCGCTACCCTTGGCTGAAACATTCAACAGGGGAATAAAAATGAGCACGACACCCGGTACACCGCGCCAGTTCGCCGCCGGCTTGGCTGTCGCGGGCGCCATCGCCGCCCTGGCGATGTGGAGCGCCGGCCTGCCGGCCGTCCAGGAGATGGGCATCAGCGCGCTGACCGTGGCCATCCTGATCGGCATCGTCGCCGGCAATACCGTGTTCGGGCGGATCGCGCCGCACTGCGCCAGCGGGGTCGACTTCAGCAAGGCGCGCCTGCTGCGCCTCGGCATCATCCTGTACGGCTTCCGCATCACCTTCCAGCAGATCGGCGAGATCGGCTGGGCGGGCGTGGTGATCGATATCCTGGTCATCGCCATCACCTTCACCCTCGCGGTGCAGCTCGGCACCCGCATGTTCGGCCTGGACAAGCAGACCGCCATGCTGATCGGCGCCGGCAGCGCGATCTGCGGGGCGGCCGCGGTGATGGCGACCGAGCCCGTGGTGCGCGCCCACGCCCACAAGGTCTCGGTGGCGGTGGCCACCGTGGTCGTGTTCGGCACCATCGGCATGTTCCTGTACCCGCTGATGTACCCCTACCTGCAGCTGACCGAGCTGGGCTACGGCCTGTATGCCGGTTCCACCATCCATGAGGTGGCGCAGGTGGTGGTGGCCGGCAAGGCGGTCGGCGAGCAGGCCGCCTCGGCCGCCGTGATCGAGAAGATGCTGCGCGTGATGATGCTCGCTCCCTTCCTGGTGATCCTGAGCAGCCGCCTCGGCGCCGAAGAGGGAGCGGAGACGGGCGCGGCCAAGGGCCGCATCACGATCCCCTGGTTCGCGCTGCTGTTCATCGTCGCCAGCGGCGTCAATTCGCTGGGCGTGCTGCCGCCGGCGCTGGTGCACTGGATCGTGCAGGTCGATACCGTCCTGCTGGCGATGGCGATGGGCGCGCTCGGCTTGCGTACCCAGGCCTCCGCAATCCGCCAGGCGGGGCTGAAGCCGATCCTGCTGGCCAGCGTGCTGTTCCTGTTCCTGGTGGTGGGCGGCTATGCGATCAACCTGGGCGTGACTTCCCTGATTTGACACGCGGGATTTTCTTTTTTTCTTCAAAAAGTCATGTAGATGATGTGTTTGACAGTGATAGGGGGCCACGCTAGCATCAAGGCGTGTCCAGCTGAGCCGCGCACAACAAGACGGACAGGGTTCACCGGGCTGTAATTCCGCAGTCCGGCTTTATTCCCAGTGCCCGCCGCAGAGCGGATCGACAGATGGCCTACGCCGCACGAGGACAATCAATGCAGCGGTCTAGGAGGAGTTAAATGAGGAGCTCGCTTTTTCGCAGTCTGTATTTCCAGGTCATCGTGGCGCTCGTCGCCGGCATCGCGGTGGGGCATTACTATCCGGCCATCGCCACCGATCTCAAACCGCTCGGGGATGCCTTCATCAACAGCATCAAGATGGTCATCACGCCGGTCATCTTCTGTACCGTCGTGTGCGGGATCGCGGGCATGGAGAGCCTCAAGAAGGTAGGCAGCGTGGGCGGCAAGGCGCTGCTGTATTTCGAAGTCATCACGACGCTCGCCCTGATCATCGGCATGGTGATCGCGAACGTCATGCAGCCCGGCGCCGGGATCAACGCCGACATCGCCTCGCTCGACCAGGGCGCGGTGGCCCAGATCGCCCAGAAGGCGCAGCCCCAGTCGACCGGCCAGTTCCTGGCGGCGATCATCCCGTCCTCGGTGGTGGATGCCTTCGCCAAGGGTAACCTGCTGCAGGTGCTGCTGTTCTCGATCCTGTTCGGCGTCAGCCTGTCGATCCTGGGCCAGCGCGGCGATAAGGCGCGCGTCGTCATCGACGAATTCGGCAAGGTGCTGCTCGGTATCGTCGGCCTGGTGATGAAGCTCGCCCCGCTCGGCGCCTTCGGCGCCATGGCTTTCACGGTCGGCAAGTTCGGCATCGGCACCCTGCAGCAGCTGGCGCTCTTGATCGCCTGCTACTACGCGACCACCCTCATCTTCATCGTCGTCGTGCTGGGCTCGATCGCGCGCGCCGCCGGGGTCTCGCTGTGGAAGCTGGTGCGCTACCTGAAGGAAGAGATCTTCATCGTGCTGGGCACGGCCAGCACCGAATCGGTGCTGCCGCAGATGATGACCAAGCTGGAGAAGCTCGGCATCGCGCGCTCGGTGGTGGGCATGGTGATCCCGACCGGCTACTCGTTCAACCTGGACGGCGCCGCGATCTACCTGACCATGACCTCGCTGTTCATCGCCCAGGCCCTGAACATCGACCTGAACCTGTGGCAGCAGCTCGGCCTGCTGGCGATCCTGCTGGTGACCTCGAAAGGCGGCGCCGGCGTGGCGGGCGCGGCGCTGGTGGCGCTCGCGGCGACCCTGTCGTCGATGTCGCTGATTCCGGTGGCCGGCATCGCGCTGGTGATCGGCATCGACCGCCTGATGAACGAGATCCGGGCCATCACCAACCTGATCGGCAATGCGGTGGCGGCGATCGTCGTGGCGCGCTGGGAAGGCGAGATGGACCTGGAGCAGGCGCGCCGCGTGCTCGACGGCGAGCACCCGGCCGACGATGTGGCGGACGTGGGCGATGCGGGTCTGGTCCCGCTGCCGGCGGCGGCGAAGCTGGTGTAGCAGGCTGCGGCTGAACTGGTTTTCCTTGTGCTCTCCCGGTGGGGTTTCGCCGGGAGTTTTTTTGCACCGGCGCTGTTCTCGGCGGTGGGCCGGAAGCTGGGCGGCTATGAGCGGCCAAAGGTGTTGGGGAAGAAGTGCTTGGGCATCAGTCCGTCTGCAAACACGGACGCCATGCTAATGCTCTGAATGAGCCTGCGTACGTCCGCTATCGACCCGAAGCGGACCCTTGGGTTCCTGTGCTCCGTAGTGGCTTTGCTACTCGCTCTCACAAGGTGCAGCAGGCCTTTTTGCTCCCCGGCCAAAGGCCAGTGTCATTGCCGGAGCGGGGACTTCTGCAAGATTTGTTCGTGCTCTGCTCTCAGTCGTACTCCCCAAGATGGTCTTAATCCTGCCATTAAGTTCTCTTGATATGGGAACCACACGGCCCTGCCATCACCAGTCGGCTTTCGATTGCGTAGTTCATACGAGGTGGCCATGATAGAGGTGATCCCCTCAAAAAGCATATACAGGACCTCATCATTATCGAGCCCCGATATCCTTTCGAGTTCCGAGCCACGTTCAGTTACCACGAACTCAAACTTTCCGGATCTCATCTCAACATGGGGCGCTCCATCATGCTGCGGGAAGGTATGGAATGCCTTGTAGTACGGCTCCACATCCAAGTGCTCAGCCATTGAGCGAAACTCGGCCGCAAGACCGGATAGGGTCAGTTTTTCCATCGCAGGTCGTTTTCAGTAACAGGTCGCTCTTAATGATCGGGGGAGGTCCGCTTCTGGCCGAGGCAGTCTACCAGCGAAGGACCGCAACCGACCCATTGCAGACATTGGAACAGCGGCGAGACCGCTAGTCAGGCCACTACTTCAAGCTGGACATCTTCAGGCGCGAATGACCAAAGCCAAATGGTAATTCCGTCTTTTCCTCTGCACTCAAGCTCATAGCCTGGAGGGTTACTGTACACCTCGATAACTGCTGCCACATCGCCAACGCTTGGCGCGAACGCTAGTACCGTCGGGCTGAAAATCGACTGGCTTACGCAGTTCTTTGATTCTGACCACATCGTAGATTTTGATGGATGACATTACATACTCGCTTGGCAAACAGATGTGGTGAATGACTGCTTCTGGCCGATAGCAGACCGTCGGTATGACTTAGTGTAAGAGCTTGTTGCCATCAGGGCAAGGAACGGGTTTGGTAGGCGCCCTTAGTCAGATACACCTTGGCCGCTCGCAACGCACTGCTGGGCTTCAGAGATTGCGAACCACTAGGCTCACCCCACCCAGGATCAGCACCCCCCAGATCGCCTGCACAACCCGTGCGGCCGGCAGGCGGCTGTGCAGGTGGTTTCCCAGGTAAAGCCCGGCGAGCGCGCAAGGCAACAGGAAGGCCGCCAGGACCAGCAGCGACTCCTGCCGGTACAGCCCGGCCGTGGAGAACATCGCCAGCCGCGACAGGCCGCTGATGAAGATGAGAGAGCTGATCGTCGCGCGCAGGATCAGCTTGTCGTCCAGGCGGCGCGCCAGGTAGATCGTGTAGATCGGCCCGCCGGTGCCGAACAGCGCGGTGAAGATGCCGCCGGCGATCCCGAGCGGCATCGCCCAGCGGCTGCCTATCGGCCGGATGCCTGGCTGCAGCACCAGGCTCCAGGCGCAGTAGGCGAGGATGAAGATGCCGAGCGTCAGCAGCAGCAGGCGCTCGGGCGCATTGACGAGGGCGAACAGGCCGATGGCCATCCCGCCCAGCATGAAGGGCACCAGGCGCAGCAGCTCCTTGCGGTTGACCACGCGCCGGTTCTTGAGGCCCATCAGCAGGCCCGCCGCCAGGTCGAAGACCAGCATCAGCGGCACCGCCATGCGCAGCGGGATCAGCTGGACCAGCAGCGGCATCGCCGTGATCGCGGAGCCGAAGCCGGTCAGGCCGAAGACGGTGTAGGCGAGGAGGATGGTAAGCGCCAGCAGCGCGATCGTGTCGGCGCCAAAGGCCATCGCTCCTCCCGGCTCAGGCGCCGGCCAGCGCCTGCAGCTGCCCGAGCAGTGCCGGCGCGATCTCGATCCCGTCGGACTCGGCGGCCTGCGCGAGGGCATGGCGCCGCTGGCCCGGCAGGCGCACGTCGGCGTCCGCCAGCATGGCCGACACCAGGGTCTCGATGCGTTCGTCGAACACGCCGGCGCCCGCCAGCGCGCCCGGATCGATCACCAGGAAGGCCTGGCCGATGCGCGGCCGGTTGCCTTCGTCGGTGAAGAAGGAATCGGCCTCGAAGCCATAGGCCGCGCCGGTCAGCGCGCAGCACAGCAGCTCGACCACCAGCGCCAGCATCGCGCCCTTGACGCCGCCCGCCGGCAGCATCATGCCTTCCAGTCCGGCCTGCGGGTCGGTGGTCGGGTTGCCGTCCTTGTCGAGCGCCCACCCTTCCGGGATCGGCTTGCCCTGCTTGGCCGCCACCATCAGCTTGCCGCGTGCGACTTCCGACAGCGACAGGTCGATGACCAGCGGCGGCCCGGCGCGGCGCGGGAAGACGGCGGCGATCGGGTTGGTGCCGAACAGCGCGCGCTTGCCGCCCCAGGCCGGCATGGCCGCCGGCGAGTTGCCGAACGCAAGGCCGACCATCCCGGCCTCGGCCACCGGTTCGAGGTGATAGGCGGCGGCGCCGAAATGGTGGCTGTTGGTGACGCCGGCGAAGGCTGCGCCGGCTTCGCCCGCGCTGCGGATCGCCTCGCGCACCGCCAGTGCGCAGGCGGGGAAGGCCAGGCCTTCCTGGGCGTCGACCAGCAGCGCCGCCGCTTTGTGCTGCCGCATGCGCGGCCGCGCTTCGCCGTTCACGCGGCCGCAGCGCAGGTGGCCCGCATACTGCGCCACGCGCGACAGGCCATGCGAGGCCAGCCCCTGCGCTTCCGCCGCCACCAGCGCACGCGCCGTGGCGGCCGCCATCTCGGGACCGGCGCCGGCGCGCACCAGCGCATCGGTGGCCAGCGCTGCCAGTTCTGCCATCGAGAGGGCCGTCATGCCTGCTCCATGGCGTCGAGTTCCAGCAGGCGGTCGGCGACCTTCTCGGCGATCAGCGCGCTCACGCGCTCGTTCGATTCGCGCGTGACGCCGCCGATGTGCGGCGTCAGGACCAGGTTGGGCACGTTCGCCAGCGCCGAGCCGGCGGGCAGCGGTTCCTGACCGAACACGTCGAGCGCGGCGCCTGCCAGGCGGCCCTGGCGCAGCGCCTCGGCGAGCGCCATCTCGTCCACGATGCCGCCGCGCGCGGTGTTGATCAGGACCGCGCCCGGCTTCATGGCGGCGATCCGCGTCATGTTCATCAGGCCGCGGGTGGCGTCGGTGAGCGGGACATGCAGGCTGACGACATCGGACTGGGCCAGCAGCATGTCCAGGTCGAGGCGCTTGACGCCGGTTTCTTCCCACACCGGCGCATCCCTGGGCAGGATCGGGTCGTAGGCGACGACCTGCATCCCGAGCCCCTTGGCCAGACGCGCCGTCAGGCGGCCGATGCCCCCGAAGCCGACCAGGCCGAGCGTCTTGCCGCCGGTTTCCCGGCCCTCGGACAGCCTGGTGCGCGGCCAGGCGCCGGACGCCACCGCGTCGCTCGACAGGTAGGCGCCGCGCAGCAGCATCATGCCGCAGGCGACCACGTACTCCGCCACCGCCAGGGCGTTGGCCCCGGTGGCCGGGATCACGGCCACGCCGCGCGCCTCGCAGGCCGCCACGTCGATGTTGTCCAGTCCTACCCCGAGGCGGCCGACCACCCGCAGCCGCGGCGCGGCGTCGAGCAGTCCGCCATCGACCTGGGTGCGGTTGCGCACCACCAGCGCCTCGGCGTCCGCCAGCAGCCGTTCCAGCTCGGCGCGCCGGTCGACCAGCGCGGGGTCGTAGCGCACCTCGAAGCGCTGGCGCAGGGCGTCGACCGCGCTCTCGTCCATGAATTCGCAGATCACAATCTTCATCTCGGTCTCCCTGGCTTCAGTTCTGCATGCCCCACTTGCGCACGGTGTTGTTCTCGATGGTGCGGAACACCAGGTTCTCCACCACCAGGCCGATCAGGATCACGGTCAGCAGGCCGGCGAACACGTTCGGGATCTCGAGCATGTTCTTGTTCTCGTAGATGAACCAGCCCAGGCCGCCCGAACCGGAGCTCACGCCGAACACCAGCTCGGAGGCGATCAGGGTGCGCCAGGCGAAGGCCCAGCCGATCTTGAGACCGGTCAGGATGCTGGGGAAGGCGGCCGGGATCAGGATCCTGGTCACGTAGGTGAAGCCGCCCAGGCCGTAGTTGCGGCCGACCATGCGCATGGTGTTGGACACCGCCAGGAAGCCCGAGTGGGTATTCAGCGCCACCGCCCACAGCACCGAGTGGACCAGCACGAACACCAGGCTGCCGTTGCCCAGGCCGAACCAGATCAGCGCGATCGGCAGCAGCGCGATCGCCGGCAGCGGGTTGAACATCGAGGTCAGGGTTTCGAGGAAGTCGGTGCCGATCTTGGAGGCGATCCCGATCGCGGTCAGCACCGCCGCCAGCGCGATGCCGGCCCAGTAGCCGATCAGGAGCACCTTGAGCGAGGCCCACACCTTGAGGATCAGCTCACCGCTGGCGATGCCCCTGAAGAAGGCTTCGACGGTGGCGACGAAGGTCGGGAACAGCAGCTCGTTGCCGAGCATGCGGGCGCCGACTTCCCACACCACCATCAGGAAGACCAGGATCGCGGTCTTGCGCACGACGCTGTAGTTGTACAGCTTCTCGAAGGCCGAGAGCGGCTTTTCCACGACGCCGAACGCCGCCGAATCGAGCGTTTCGCGCTGGAAGGACGGGCGGGGCCAGAGAACGGCATCCTTAGACATGCTGCACCTCCTTGTCTTCGACTTCATCTGCGAACAACATCTGGTGGATCTGGTTTTCGAGCTCCTTGGCCGCCCGCGGGTCGGTCTCGTCGCGCGGCACGCTCGCCAGTTCGGCCTTGACCTGGCCGGGGTGCGGCGACAGCAGCAGGATGCGGCTGCCGCACTTGATCGCTTCCGGGATCGAGTGGGTCACGAACAGCACCGTGAAATGGGTCTCGTCCCACAGCTGCAGCAGTTCGTCCTGCATCTTGCGGCGGGTGAGGGCGTCGAGCGCCGCATAGGGTTCGTCCATCAGCAGCACGTCCGGCTCCATCGCCATGCCGCGCGCGATCGCCACCCGCTGCTTCATCCCGCCCGACAGCATGTGCGGGTGGTGGTCGGCGAACTTGGCCAGCTTCACCTTCTCGATGTACTGCATGGCCTTGTCTTCCGCCGCCTTCCCCTTCAGCTTGCCGGAAGAGAGCAGGGGGAACATCACGTTCTCCTTGACCGTCTTCCAGGGCAGCAGCTGGTCGAATTCCTGGAACACCATCATGCGGTCAGGGCCGGGACGGCACACCAGCTTGTCCTTCAACCGGATCTCGCCTTCGGTGGGGTTGAGGTAGCCGCCGATCGCCTTCAGCAGGGTGCTCTTGCCGCAGCCGGAAGGCCCGAGCAGCACGTAGCGGTCCGACTTGAACACCTG
This sequence comes from Massilia sp. AB1, assembly GCF_018119385.1. NCBI lineage: Bacteria > Pseudomonadati > Pseudomonadota > Betaproteobacteria > Burkholderiales > Oxalobacteraceae > Massilia > Massilia sp. AB1. The sequence continues at coordinate 38,208 of NZ_JAGKSG010000031.1, forward strand.
GAAGTTCACGCGGTAGGTCGCGGTCACCAGGTGGGCCTTGGTCTTGTATTGCAGCGTCACGTCGCGCACGTCGAGTAACGGGGCAGGTTGCAGTTTCTGAATCATGTCCATGACTTCCTTCCTTTGCTCATGCAGGGAAAAGCGCGTGGTCCTGATGCCAGGCGAATGTCAGCTGCCCGGGAGGTGGTGCACATTGGGGAAGAACATGTCCTTCCACGTGGCGGGCTTGACCTTGATCGATCCGATCTTGTGCATGAAGTCCACGTACTTGCCGACATTCTGCGGGGTCGTGGTGTAGGCCACGTTCGGATCGTTGAGCATCTTGAGGATGTCGTCGACGCTGTCCTTGTCCTTCGAGATCCGCAGGTAGCTCTCGGCCGCCCACTTCTTGTCCTTGTTGATCATCGCCACCGCCTCGTCGAGCGCCTTGACGAAGGCGGCGTAGACCTTGGGATTGTCTTCGCGGAATTTCGAGGTCGCCCACACCAGGTTGAAGGTGCCCGGGCCGCCCAGCACCTGGTAGGAGTCGAGCACCTTGCGCACGCCAGGCTGTTCGAGCTGCTGGTACTGGAAGGGCGGCGAGCTGAAGTGCGCGGTGACTTCGCTGTTGGGCGACAGCAGGGCCGCCTGGCCGTCGGGGTGGCTCATCGACACGGTGAACTTGTCCAGCTGGTTCTGCTTGCCGGGGCCGAAGGCCTGCTCGGCCGCCATCTGCAAGGTCACCGCCTGGATCGAGACCTTCACCGCCGGCAGGGCGATCTTGTCCTTGTCGGTGAAATCCTTGATCGACTTGACGTTCGGGTTGCGCGTGTTCAGGTAGAGCGGCATCGAGTTCAGCGCCGCCACCGCCTTGACGCCGTAGTTGGTGCGGGTCTTGGCCCACAGGGTCACCAGGGGCGCCACGCCGCCGGCCGCGAAGTGCAGGCTGTCGGACAGCAGCGCGTCGTTCATGACGTTACCGCCCGCGAACTTGGCCCACGAGACCTTGAGGTTGGGGATGCCGGCCGCGGCCGCGTGCTTCTCGACCAGCTTCTGTTCTTCCATGATCATCAGCGGCAGGTAGCTGATGCCATACTGCTCTGCGACCTTCAGTTCGGTGACTTCGGCATGGCTGGCCAGCGAGGTGGTCAGCAGGACGGCGCTTGCGGCGTACGGCAGGATGGATCTGAAACGCATGGATGTCTCCTCCAAGAGTGGGTGGGGTCCCTGCTTTGGCAGTGGTTGTTGTTGCTGCCCCGGCGAAATGCTTTGTCTGTGTGCCTCTTGATGCAAATTCGAGAGTTCATACTAGCCCAACTTTCCATGCAATTCAACTAGATGACCTGAATGAGTTGGACATTTTTTTAATCTTTTTATGTCTGTTTCCACGGGGATCCAATTCAGGCGGTCGCCGGCGCCTGTTCTTCCTCCAGGATGGTCTCGCCCGGACGCACGCGCTCGAAGCGCACCGGCTCGCGGTCCAGCACCAGCGCATCGCCATCGGCGCGCGCCACCGTGAAGCTCGATTGCTGCAGTTCGCCGGGCAGGGGGAAGTCCTCGCGGAAGTGAGCGCCGCGCGAATCCTGGCGCAGCAGCGCGGCGGCGGCGATCACCTGGCTCACGGCGATCAGGTTGCGCAGGTTCATCCAGTCGTGCCAGCTGAGGGCGTAGGCGCGCTCGCCGTCCGCGATCCCCGTGCGCAGCAGCTGGGCCTCCAGCTCCGCCAGGCGCGCCTGGGCGCGCCGCAGGCCCGCGGCGCTGCGCAGGATGCCGACGTCGCTCCACATGCATTCGTACAGCGCCTCGCGGATCGCCTCCAGGCTGCCGGCGGCCTGGCCGAACGGCGCTTCGTGGGCGGCGATGCTGCGCGCGATGGCGTCTTCATCCGGCGCGCGCCAGTCCGGGTTGCGCGCGGTCCATGCGGCCATGCTCTCGCCGGCGATGCCGCCGAAGACGGTGGAGTTGGCCACGCCGTTGCCGCCCAGGCGGTTGGCGCCATGCACGCCGCCGGTGTCCTCGCCCGCGGCGAACAGGCCGTGCAGGTGGGTCGTGCAGTCGGGACGGAACACCACGCCGCCCATCATGTAGTGGGCGGTCGGGACCACCTCGACCTTGCCGCCGGCCAGGTCGAAGCCGCAGTCGCCGCAGCGTTCGACCATGCCCTTGAACTGCTTGCGCACCTTGTCGACGCCCAGGTGCGACATCTGGATGTAGACCCCGCCGTTGGGCGTGGTGCGGCCGGCCCGCATCTCGGAATAGATCCCGCGCGAGACGATGTCGCGGGTGGCGCGCTCGCCGCGCGGATCGTAGTTGCTCATGAAGCGCTCGCCCTCGCCGTTGACCAGCCAGCCGCCGGCGCCGCGCAGGCCCTCCTCGAGCACGGTGCCGGTCATGCGGGTGTGGGTGCCGGCCAGCAGCCCGGTCGGGTGGAACTGCACCATCTCCATGTCGCGCAGCGGCAGGCCGGCGCGCAGGGCCATCGCCAGGCCGTCGCAGCTTTTGTCGCCGGAGGGCGTGTGGAACTTGTACATGGTCGGTCCGCCGCCGGTGGCCAGCAGCACCGCCTTGGCCTGCACGAACACGAATTCGCCGCTGCGCATGTCGATCATCAGGACCCCGGCCAGCGCCGCGCCGTCCGCGGTCTTGACCAGTTCCACCGCGCGGTGCTCCTCCAGCCGCCCGATGCCGCGCGCCCACACCTGCTCGGCCAGCCGGTTGATGATCTCGATGCCGGTCAGGTCGCCCTTGTGCACGGTGCGGTCGAAGGTCTGGCCGGCGAAGGCCTTCTGGTGCACGGTGCCGTCCGGATTGCGGTCGAAGAAGCAGCCCAGTTCGTTTTCGAGCTCGCGGATGCGCTCCACCGCCTTGGTCACCAGGGTCCAGGCCAGTTCCTGGTTGGCCAGCCACTTGCTGCCTTCGATGGTGTCCATGAAATGGCGCTCGACCGAGTCGCCCTCGGCCAGCGCCACGTTGTAGCCGCCCTGGACCATGCGGGTGCAGCCGCACTTGCCCAGCAAGCCCTTGACCGCGACCGTGATCGACAGGCCCGGGTTGGCCTGGTGGGCGTGCAGGGCCGCGAACAGGCCGGCGCCGCCCGAGCCCAGGATCAGGATGTCCGTCTGGATGCGCTTGATCGGTTTCATTACACGACTCCCAGGCTGGCCAGGACCTCGGCGCGGCGTGCGTCGACGTCGGCCCTGACTTCGGTGTACAGGCTGCCGCCGTGGCTGTCCATCGCCACCAGCAGCGGGCCGAAATGGCGGATCCGGAACTTCCACAGCGATTCCGGGTTCAGGTCGTCGAGGTCGACGTCCTCGATCTGCTCGATCCAGGTGGTCTCGAGGGCCGCGGTGCCGCCGACGATCGCCAGGTAGGCGCCGCCCAGGTCGCGGAAGGCCTCGAGCGAGCCTTCGCGCATGCCGCCCTTGCCGACGATGAAGCGCACGCCGAAGCGTTCCATCAGCGGGCGGGTGAAGCGTTCCATGCGGTCGGAGGTGGTGGTGCCGATGCAGACCGGCTGGTAGCCGGCCGGGAAGGCTTCGCTCCGCTCGACCTTGCGCACGTTCGGCGCGGTATGGATCACCGCGTGGCCGTCCAGGTCGAAGCGGGTGCTGCGGCCGCGGTCGAGCATGTGGATCTGGGTGGCGTCGCGGATGCCGAACAGGGTCGACTCGAGGGTGACGGTATCGTTGACGCGCAGCTGCCGGACCTGCTCTTCGGTCACCGGCATGGTGAATTGGTAGTGGGCCATGGTCAGTATCCGTAGGTGAGTCCGTCGGGCGTGAAGCGCGCGCGCGCCCGGCGCGCCGAATGGCATTGCATGTTGACGGCGACCGGGTTCATGGTGATGTGGGTGGCCGCCAGCTCGATGTGCACGGCGAAGGCGGTGGAATCGCCGCCCAGTCCCTGCGGGCCGACGCCGAGGCGGTTGACCGCGGCCGTCAGCTCTTCTTCCAGCCTGGCTCCTTCCGGATCCTCGCAGCGGCTGCCCAGCGGGCGGATGGCGGCGCGCTTGGCCAGCGCCACGCACAGGTCCGAGGTGCCGCCGATGCCGACGCCGACCACGGTCGGCGGGCAGGTCTTGCCGCCGGCATTCACCACCGAATCGATGACGAAGGCCTTGACGGCGGCGATGCCTTCCGCCGGAATCGCCATTTTCAGGAAGGAGTTGTTTTCCGAGCCGCTGCCCTTGGGGACCATCAGGATGTCGAGTTCCTGCGGCTGGTCGCTGAAGTCGATGTGGATCACCGGAACCTCGGCGCCGCAGGAAGTGTGCTCGTTCTTGCGGGTGATCGGGTGCACCACCGAGGAGCGCAGCGGGTGTTCGCGGGTGGCCCGCTCGCAGCCCTTGCGGATCGCCGCCTTCAGCGCATGGCCGTCGACCTCGACGCCGCTGCCGATCGTGACGTTGTAGATGGGGACGCCGGTATCCTGGCACAGCAGGTTCTCGTTCTCCTCGGCCACCTGGATGTTCTGCACCATGGTGGCCAGGATGCCCTGGGCGCGCGGCCGGCTCTCGGTTTCGGTGAGGCGGGCAAAGCCGCCCTTGATATCGGGCGGCAGCATCTTGAGGGCCCGGATGTAGAGTTCCTTGGCAGCTTCTTCGACTGCCGGCAGATCGATTTTCATGGAGTTGTACCTTTCAGTTCTGGCTGGCGGGGCTGGTCAGAAGACCAGCGCGAGGGCGAAGGCCATGCTGGTCATGGCGGCGAAACCGGCGCTGGCGGCGATCAGGTTCTTGCGCAGGCCGCTCCAGGCGCCGAACTCGATCAGCATCAGGCGTACGCCGCCCGCCGTGTGGGCGGCCAGCAGCAGCACCAGGCCCCATTCGGCGAACTTGAACAGCGGCTGGTCGGTGAAGCGCAGGAAGCCTTCCAGCTGGGCCTCGCCGCCGATCGCCTGGCCCAGCGCCCAGAAGTGCACCGGGAGGAACAGGGCCAGCGCGAGGCCGGCGACGCGGTTGACCATGAAGGCCCAGTAGGCCGGGTGGTTGCGGGCGCGGTAGTCGTTGCGGCGTTTCATGAGAGGACCACTCCATAGACGGAGCGCAGCCCCAGCACCAGCAGGAGCAGCGCGAACAGGCCGGCGGCCAGGCGGATCGCCGGCTCGCGCCAGTGCAGGGCCTCGCGCAGGATGCGCGCCAGGCCGATCGGCACGTGCATGGCGCAGGCCAGCACGAAGACGGTGTAGAACAGGCCGAAGCCCACGCTGCCGTGGGTGCGCGCCAGGATCTCGGCGCCGGACAGGCCGCCGCGCACCGCGTAGATGATCATGGCCAGGTGGACCAGGACGCAGAAGGCCAGCACCATGGCGCTGAGGCGCTGCCAGTACCAGAGCCGGATTTCGGTGAGGACCGCGCTCATTTGTCCCTCCGCAGGGCCATGATCGACAGGCGCTTGAGGCCGGAGATCGCCGCGGTCGGCGCCAGCTGCTTGGGACAGCGCTCGGTGCACGAGCCCTGGGTGTGGCAGGCATGGCAGCCGGCGTCCCCGGACACCGCGAGCAGGCGCGCGTCGCGCTCCACGTCGCGCACGTCGTTGACCAGGGTCCAGGCCCGGTTCAGGGCGGCGGGGCCGAGGAACTCGGGACGCCAGCTCACCACGTCGCAGGAGGAATAGCAGATCGAGCAGCCGATGCATTCGATTCCGGCGTCGGCCGCGCGCCTTTCCTTCGAGTCCGGCTGGACCAGGGCGAAGTCCTCGTGCCGGGTGCGTTCGCCCTTGAAGCGGCCCTTGGCGCCCGCCCATTTGTCGAAGAACTCGGTCATGTCGGTGACCAGGTCCTTCACCACGGGCAGGTTGGACAGCGGCGCCAGCTCCAGCTTGCCGTGCGTGGCGACCTTGGCCACGTGGGTGCGGCAGGTCCAGCGCGCCTTGCCGTTGACGGTCATGGCGCAGGACCCGCACATTCCGACCCGGCAGGCGTAGCGGTAGCTGAGCCCGGGATCGATGTGGCGCTGGATATGGGTCACCACGTCCAGCACGGTCTGGCTCTCGAGGCGGGGCACCTCGTAGGTGACGAACTCGCCGTTCTCCCTGCCTCTCCAAATCTTTACTTCAAGCATTTCGGTCATCTAGATCACCTTGATAATCTGCTTAAAAATTCAGCTTTGACAAGGCCATTGTCGAGGACTTCTCCTACAAAATAAAGCTAATCTTTATTTGTACGAGATACAGTAATTCTTTACTATTCCTCTATCGATCATCCCGCTGGGACCCCATGGCCTCGATCCGCAATTTCAAGACTTTCCTCGCCGTCGCCAGGCACGGCAGCTTCGCGGCCGCCGGCAAGGAGATCGGCTTGACCGCGGCGGCGGTCGGCCTGCAGGTGCGGGCGCTGGAGGAGGAGCTGGACCAGGTGCTGTTCGACCGCGGCCCGCGCTCGGTGGTGCTGAACACGGCGGGACGCAAGGCGGTGCCGCAGATCGAAGACCTGCTGGCGCGTTTCGAGGCCCTGGCCGGCTCCGACAGCCATGACGAGTTGTCCGGCAGGGTCGTGATGGGCGCCCTGGTGTCGGCGCTGATGGGCGCCTTCGCCGACGCACTGTGGACCATCAAGCGGCAGCATCCGGCGCTGAAGGTTCAGCTGTTCGGCGGCCTGTCGGCTGACTTCGTCGTGCAGGTGGAGCGCGGCGAACTCGACGCCGCGATCGTCACCCAGCCGCCGCGCGCGCTGGCGTCGAGCCTGGTGTGGACCCCGCTGTATCACGAACCGATGGTGCTGATCGTCCCGCGCCGGCCGCACTTCGACCTGCCCGACAAGCCGCTCGACGTGCTGCGCGAAGCGCCCTTCATCCGCTTCGACCGCCATACCTGGACCGGGAGCCTGGTGAAGGACGTGCTGGACGAATGCGGCGTGGGTGCGCGCGAGGAACTCGAGCTGAACTCGGTGGAGGCGATCATCGAGATCGTCCGCCAGGGCTTCGGCGTGTCGATCGTGCCCCAGCTGGCCAATGTGCGCTGGGAACAGGACGAGGGGCTCAGGGTGGTCCGGCTGCGCGGCGTGACTGTCGAGCGCTGCGTGGGGATGGTGGAGAGGACGCGCCATAGCCGCATGGCGTTCACGGCGGCCATCAAGGAATACTTCGCGGACAGGCCGGTCCGGGACCGGCAGCCCTAGGCGGCATAGGCGCGCGCCGTCGAAACTGAAACACCGTCCTCGCCGCGCATCGCGGCAAGAACGGTGTCCGGTCGCCCGCGGGACCGGGCGGACCTTATGCGCTTTCGTACAGGCGGGTCAGCACGAACTCGCGGTGGCCCAGCGCTTCGGCTGCCGTCAGGCGGCCGTTGGCGGTGCGCAGCATGCACTCGAGCAGCTTGTCGCCCGCGCCGTCCATGTTGATCTCGCGCTGCAGCAGGCCCGAGGTGTCGACGTCGATGTGCTCTTCCATCACGCGCACCGTTTTCGGGTTGGCGCAGATCTTGATGACGGGGACGATCGGGTTGCCGATCACATTGCCCTGGCCGGTCGGGAAGAAGTGCACCGCATAGCCCGAGGCTGCGCACAGGGTCACCATCTCGGCGGCGGCCGAGGACGAGTCCATGAACCACAGTCCCGGACCGGTCGGGGTCTCGGCCTTGTCCAGCACCCCGTCGACGCGGCATTTCTTGCCGATCTTCTGGATATTACCCAGCGCCTTTTCCTCGATCGTGGTCAGGCCGCCCGCGATATTGCCCTTGGTCGGCTGCGAATCGGACAGGTCCGAGGTCTTGTAGCGGTTGATCATGTCCTGGTAGCGGTTGAACATGGTCATGAACTTTTCCTTGACGTCCGGGGTGGCGCAGCGCGCCGCCACCAGGTGCTCGCCGCCCGTCAGTTCCGAGGTTTCGCCGAACACCAGGGTCGCGCCCAGGCCGTACAGCTTGTCGAAGGCATTGCCCACCGTCGGGTTGGCGCCGCAGCCGGAGGTGGTGTCGGACTCGCCGCACTTGGTCGACACCCACAGTTCGCTGATCGGGCATTCCTCGCGCTGTTTTTCGGACGCCCACTGCACCATCTGGCGCGCCGCCTTCGACGCGCGGTAGATCGTGTCGTGGTCGCCGTGACCCTCGATCGCGAATCCCTGTACCGGCTTGCCGGTCTTGGCGATGCCGTCGACGATGAGCTGGGTCCACTGCGGCTCGATGCCGATCACGATCACGGCCGCCACGTTCGGATTGGCGCCGGTACCGATCATGGTGCGGAAGTGCAGCTCGAGGTCGGCGCCGAACTGCAGGCGGCCGTAGGGGTGGGGCAGGGCCATGGTGCCCTTGATGTTGTTCGCCACGGCCTCGGCGGCGGCGTTGGAAATATCGTCGACCGGCAGCACGATGACGTGGTTGCGCACGCCGACGCGGCCGTTTTCGCGGCGGTAGCCGAGGAAGGTGGTGTCCTGGTTGATCATGGGGTGTCTCCGTTCAATTCGCAGTTCGGTATTCGATGATGGCCGGGTAGGGCGATGCGGCTTACCAGCGCTTGGTCTTGACGTTATGGACATGCAGGTGTTCGCCGGCCGCGATCGGGGCCACCACCTTGCCGATGTCGACGCCGTACTTCATCACCGTGTCGCCCGGCTGCAGCGCGTTCAGCGCGATCTTGTGGCCGATCGGGATATCGCTGACGGTGCGCACCTCGACCACGCGGTCCTGCTCCATCACCCAGCCGTTGAGCGTTGCGCCGGACTTCACACCCTCGACCACGACCGTACCGACCGAGTCACCATCTTCGTGCACCACAAAATGAATCATGTCTGTCTCCTTGTTCGTCCATCCAGGTTTGTTGGAACGTGAATCCATGCTAATCCACGAATTCATACGTGTCAACCACATCATCTATATGAATCGAGAAAAAAGTTTTTGGCTTTCCCGGCAAGAAATAGGGGTGTCATTAATGCAATTCACGGCATGGCGCCGCGCAAGCGCGTAACCCGGATGGCCGCTGCGGGTAAAATGTCGGCATCCGCAATCCGAGAACCGCCATGTCCACCATCGATACCCCAGATTCCATCACCATCGTCCGTCCCGACGACTGGCACCTGCACGTGCGCGACGGCGCCGCCATGGCCAGCGTGCTGCCGCACAGCGCGCGCCAGTTCGGCCGCGCGATCATCATGCCGAACCTGAAGCCGCCGGTCACCACGACCGCCGAGGCGCTGGCCTACCGCGAGCGCATCCTGGCCGCGATTCCCGAGGGCGTCCAGTTCGAGCCGCTGATGACCCTGTACCTGACCGACAATACGGACCCGGACGAGATCCGCCGCGCCCAGGACACCGGCTTCATCCACGCGGTCAAGCTCTACCCGGCCGGCGCCACCACCAACTCGGCGGCGGGCGTGACCGACCTGAAGAAGTGCTACAAGACCCTGGAAATGATGCAGGAAGTGGGCATGCCGCTGCTGGTGCATGGCGAAGTCACCGATCCCGAGATCGACATCTTCGACCGCGAAGCCGTGTTCATCGAGCGCGTGATGCGCCCGCTGCGCCGTGACATGCCGACCTTGAGCGTCGTGTTCGAGCACATCACCACCAAGGACGCGGCCCAGTACGTGGCCGAGGCCGAAGGCCCGATCGCGGCGACCATCACCGCCCATCACCTGCTCTACAATCGCAACGAGATCTTCCGCGGCGGCATCCGTCCGCACTATTACTGCCTGCCGGTGCTCAAGCGCGAGGAACACCGCCTGGCGCTGGTGACCGCCGCCACCAGCGGCGACGAGCGCTTCTTCCTCGGCACCGACTCGGCGCCGCACGCCGTGCACACCAAGTACGCCGCCTGCGGCTGCGCCGGCTGCTACACCGCGCTGCACGCGATGGAGATGTACACCGAAGCCTTCGCCCAGGCCGGCGCGCTCGACAAGCTCGAAGCCTTCGCCAGCCTGAACGGCCCGGCCTTCTACGGCCTGCCGCGCAACGAAGGCACCATCACGCTCAAGCGCGAAGCCTGGACCCTGCCGGAAAGCGTGGCGATGGGCGAACACCAGCTGGTGCCGCTGAACGCCGGCGAAACCATCAACTGGAAGATGGTGTAAATCCTTCATGCTGGCGCAGATCGACTGGGCGCGTCCGTGGTACGACGCGGTGCGCCCGGCCTTCGAACGGCTGGCGCTCGAAGGCGAGGACTTTTTGGACGCCTTCAACCGCAATGCGCAGGCGCTCGGCCTGCGCAACCACGCCGGCCTGCCGCTGCGCTTCGTACCCCAGGCCGCGCTCCCCGAAGGCAGCGCCTATGAGGAATTCATCGGCGCCACCGGGCAGGTGCCCTCGCGCGACAACCTGCACGATTTCTTCAACGGGCTGGTGTGGCAGACCTTCCCGCTCATCAAACGCGAACTGAACGCCCTTCAGGCGGCCCAGATCGCGCAGGACGGCGTCGGCAAGTCGCGCGGTCCCGCGCGCGACGCGGCCACCATCTTCGACGAGAACGCCGCCCTGCTGGTGGTGCGCGAGGACGAAACCGGACGCGCGCTGGTCGACGATCTGCGCGGCCACCGCTGGCTGGACGCCCTGTTTCACAAGCGCGCGATGTTCGGTCGCGACGCCGAGGTCTGGCTGTTCGGCCACGCGCTGATGGAAAAGCTGGTCGCACCGCGCAAGGCGATCACGGCGCATGTGCGCGTGGTGTTCGCCGATGATGCCTTCTTCGCACTCGGCCATGAGGCGCGGCGCGCCTGGCTGGACGAACATGTGGCTGATCAACTGGTCCGCGAAGGTTTGAGCACCGCCGCCTTCACGCCGCTGCAGGCGCTGGGCGTGCCGGGCTGGTGGCCGGGCCAGGACGCCGAATTTTATCTGGATACGACCGTATTCCGTCCCAAGCGGGCGGATCGACAAGGAGCACACAATGGCTGACGCAGTACGCTGGGGCATACTCGGCACCGGAAAGATCGCCAAGGCCTTCGCCAACGCATTGAAGGACGTGCCGGACGCCGTGCTGGCCGCCGTCGCGTCGCGCAGCCTGGACAAGGCCCAGGCCTTCGCCGGGGAGTTCGGCGCCGCTGCCGCCTTCGGCTCCTACGAGGAACTGGCGGCGGCGGACGGCATCGACCTGGTGTATATCGGCACCCCGCACCCGCAGCACGCGGACAACGCCCTGATGGCCCTGCGCGCCGGCAAGGGCGTGCTGTGCGAAAAGCCGTTCGCCATGAACCTGCGCGAAGCCGAGCAGATGGTCACCCTGGCGCGCTCGAAGCGCCTGTTCATGATGGAAGCGATGTGGACGCGCTACCTGCCGGCCTTCCTGGAGACCAAACGCATCGTCGAATCGGGCGAGATCGGCAAGGTGAGCCAGGTGGTGGCCGACTTCGGCTTCACTGCCAGCTTTGGGCCGGAGCACCGCGTGTTCAACCCCGAGCTGGGCGGCGGCGCGCTGCTCGACCTGGGTATCTACCCGCTGTCGATCGCGGCGGCGCTGCTCGGTCCAGTGGAAGAGATCAAGGCCCAGGCCGTGATGGGACCGACCGGCGTGGACGTGCAGACCGGCTTCACGCTCAAGCATGCGGGCGGCGGCATGTCGGTGTGCAGCTGCTCCTTCCTGGCGCGCACGCCTTGCGAGCTGACCGTATCGGGCGAGAAGGGCAGCGTGCGCATGAACACCATGTTCCACCGCGCGAAGACGGTGACCGTTACCCTGGAAGACGGCACGTCGCGCACCATCGACACGCCTTACCTCGGCAACGGCTACGTGCATGAAGTGATCGAGGCGCAGCGCTGCTGGCGCGAAGGGCTGATCGAAAGCCCGTCGATGAAGATGGAAGAGACCCTGGCGCTGATGGGCGTGATGGACGAGATCCGGCGCCAGATCGGGCTGACCTACACCAGCGACCGCGCCCGCTAGGATGAGTTGACAGTCGAGGCGGAACGGGAGAATACTTGTTCGCCGTTCCGATCCATTCCTCGTCCGGAGCCCCTATGCATATCTTTCGCCGCTGCCTGCTCGCAGCCTGCCTGTTGGCCGGCAGCGCCCACGCCGCTCCCGTCCCCGAATCGAAGACCGCTTATCTCGGCCACTGGCAAGGCAAGGCCATGGAGCTGAACTTGTCCAAGGACGGGAAGGTCAGGTACAAGCGCGACCAGCCGGGCAAGCGGGTCGATATCGAAGTCGACCTGCTGGAATTCAACGGCAACAACTTCGACGTCGGCTGGGGCATCGTGCGCTCCACCTTCGTGGTCAGCCAGCCGCCGCACCGCGTGGGCAAGCAATGGAAGATGACCGTCGACGGCGTGGAGCTGACCAAGGATGAATAAGCCGGTGAGGATGGGACCTGTCGCGCCGATCCTGCGCATCTTCGACGAAGCCAAGGCCAGGGAGTTCTATGTGGACTTTCTCGGCTTCACGGTCGATTGGGAGCATCGCTTCGAACCCGACCTGCCGCTCTACCTGCAGGTGTCGCGCGGCGGCCTTGTGCTGCACCTGAGCGAGCATCATGGCGACTGCTGCCCGGGAGCGGCGATGCGCATCGAGACCAGCGACATCGACGCGCTGCACGCCGAGCTGGCCGGCAAGCGCTATGGCTATGCGCGGCCGCAGATCGACGAGACGCCCTGGGGCTCGCGCGACATGGCGGTCAAGGATCCGTTCGGGAACCGGCTGACCTTCACCAGCGCCATTACCAATTAGACACCTAAGAATCTAGGACGTTATCCGTATCGATAACTGCTTTCGCAAGACGAGAACATTGAGCTATGCACTTGTTTCTTCCGGTCTTCTCTAACGGTATAGATTGCTTACTCAGTACGAGAAGGGTACATGGCCCTTCGATACTCCTTGCTTTCACGACCTGCGCGAGCGTGCTTATTGCACCAACCAGACACTATCTTCCATAGGACGCGTACCATAAAGTTATGATTTTCGTATAAAGATGTGGGATTTGCTCATGCTTCTTTGGCGAAGTAAGCGTTGGTAATTTGTCATCTGGCCGTCAGCCCTGTTGCCCACGCTGCATAGTTCGGTCCACTGGACCACGTAACGTTTCAAAGAAGAAAGTTATTGTGCAGATTTTCGTACCGTGATACCCTCAAGCCTAGCGTCCGCAGCCGTGGAGGCTGCGGACGCTAGGCGGTGGCCATCGTCTAGTACTAGGGGCGCTCCTCACAATGCAGCGTTTTCTAGCAATTTCTAATGTATTTCTTGACCTATTAGATGCCTGCAATCGCATTTGAGGCCTATCATGGAACTTCCGATACAGGCGCGAAAGGAATTCTCCAGGCAGGTTATAACAATAGCCAGAAGCCGCACGAGTGGCTTGGACACGGTGTCTACTTCTTTGTTGATGGTATTTCAGATCCCATTGAGAATGCGCATGAATGGGCGCGAGCACAGGCTTGGGACGCCGAAAATGGGAAAAATAAATATCACGAATTCGCAGTGCTGAAGTCAACAGTGACGATCGATGAAGACCGATTCATTGATATCACTACGACGGATGGCTTAAAAATTTTTAATGATGCAAAAGAGCTTCTTTTTAATAAAATTGAAAAAAATTTCCGCGGTAGATTTGTAAAGCAAGATCAGCACAACTGCATTTTATTCAATTTTATGGTGAACTATTTTGAGGCGCAGGCCGTTAAACATCATTTATATATTAAATCTATAAGGGAGCGTAAGTTGTCCCTTAGATTGAACGTCCCAAATACTACAGTGCTCTGCGTTAGAAGCAAGGATTACTGTTCAAATACAATTGTCGTGGGCAAAGGTGAAATAAAATGAATAAGAACTTTTTCGATTTTTTGACACGCAAGATTAACGAAATGTCATTGGATGACTTGGAAAAAGAACTTCATGCTTTCGGGATCGAGTGCGAAAGGAAGGTCGAGCTATTAAATACTGATTGTTCTACAGAATTATATGGTGCGTTTGAGAACAAAAAGACTTTGGCTACCCTAAGTCTTCCCATTGAGCAAGGCGCAGATTTCCTTGCGGCAAACGATAATAGTTACGCGCTTGCAGCATAAGGTTGATAATGTTACAAATCAGACCTCAACGGTTTTTTGCAAAGCATGTCGAATTTGGTGTGCTGGAAGAGTTGGAGCTTGGTCTCGACGGAACTGATCTTGCTTTATCGGTAGAGGCTGTCAAGTCGAAAGAGTCGGAGAGCTCGGTAATAATTCATCTTCAACTTCGTACTATAGTTAATGACGGGATGGGTATCCGTGTTCACTATTGTGCAGAGTTTGAGGTTGCTGATAGCGAGAATTCTGAATATAAAGTGACAGATGATACGCTTCGCGATACTTTTATGCAGGTCAATGCGCCAGCTATCGCTTACCCGTATTTGCGCAGCTTTGTCTCGATTATTTGTGTGAATGCGGGTCAAGATCCGACAATTCTTCCGCCTGTAAATTTTCAAGCTTTATTCAACAAGCGAAAAAGCGACAAAAAAATTGATGAGCCAATAAGAATTGCTCAGTAGTGATTTTTTTGGGGTGTGCTAATGGCAAAAGGAAACAAGATTTAGTTGAGATTGAATGCTTGACTTTTGCCTAGTCGAGAAATTCAAATAACTGTTCTTTCTTTTTGGTCCTACACCTTTAAAAATTCCTCTCTTCCGCCCAGCCAGCGCGACAGGTGGGCATCGACCACAGCCATATTCTCCGGCGTCTCGTGCTGCAGCAAGTGATGGGCCAGGTCCCGTGCCCGCTCCACCAGCCACTGGTCGGTCTCCAGGTCCGCGAAGCGCAGCATCGCCTGCCCCGACTGGCGCGCGCCTAAAAATTCGCCCGGTCCGCGGATCTCCAGGTCGCGCCGCGCGATCTCGAAGCCGTCGGTGGTCTCGCGCATCGTCATCAGGCGCTGCTTGGCCACCTGGCCCAGCGGGCTCTGATACAGCAGCAGGCACACCGATGCCGCCGATCCCCGGCCGACGCGCCCGCGCAGCTGGTGCAGCTGCGACAAGCCGAAGCGCTCCGCATGCTCGATCACCATCAGTGACGCATTCGGCACGTCCACGCCCACCTCGATCACGGTGGTCGCCACCAGCACGTGCACTTCGCCGGCCGAGAAGGCATCCATCACCACCTGCTTGTCCGCCGGCTTCATGCGCCCATGCACCAGGCCCACCTGCAAATCCGGCAGGGCCTCGGCCAGTGTCTCGTAGGTCTCGGTCGCGGTCTGCAGCTGCAAGGCTTCGGATTCCTCGATCAGCGGGCAGACCCAGTAGACCTGCCGTCCTTCCAGCGCCGCCGCGTGCACGCGCTCGATCACTTCGTCGCGCCGGTTCTGGTCGATGGCGCGCGTGACGATGGGGCTGCGGCCGGGAGGCAGCTCGTCGATCACCGACACTTCCAGGTCGGCGTAATACGTCATCGCCAGGGTGCGCGGGATCGGCGTGGCCGACATCATGAGCTGGTGCGGCACCAGGCCGTCGCTGCCCTTGTTGCGCAGGGTGAGGCGCTGGCCGACGCCGAAGCGGTGCTGCTCGTCGACGATCACCAGGCCCAGTTTCGCGAACTGCACCGTGTCCTGGATCAGCGCGTGGGTGCCGATGACCAGCTGCGCCTCGCCCGATTCGATCAGCTCGTTGGCGGCCGTCTTTTCCTTTTTCTTCAGGCTGCCGGTCAGCCACGCGACCTTCACCCCCAGCGGCTCCATCCACGAGGCGATCTTGCGGAAGTGCTGTTCGGCCAGGATCTCGGTCGGCGCCATCAGCGCCGCCTGGTAGCCGCTGTCGATGGCCTGTGCCGCCGCCAGCGCCGACACCACGGTCTTGCCGCTCCCGACATCGCCCTGCAGCAGGCGCTGCATAGGATAGCCTTCGCGCAGGTCGGCGCGGATTTCCTTGACCACGCGCTGCTGGGCGTTGGTCAGCTTGAAGGGCAGGGCCTGCAAAAAGGCTTCCGACAGGGCGCCCACCGCGCGCAGGTGGGGCGCGCCTTTCTCGCGCCGCGCCTGCTGCGCACGCTTCAGGGACAGCTGCTGGGCCAGCAGCTCGTCGAACTTCATGCGCTCCCAGGCCGGGTGCGAGCGTTCGATCAGGGCGTGTTCGTCGACGTCCTTGGGCGGGTAGTGCAGCAGCTTGACCGCCGGCGCGAAGTCCATCAGGCGCATGCGCGCGCGGATCGCTTCCGGAACGGTGTCGGTCCAGTCGATGCGGCGCATGGCGTCGGCGATGGCGCGCCGCAGGATGGTCTGCGACAGGCCCTCGCCCGAGGGATAGACCGGGGTGAGGGAAGTCGGCAGGGGCGCGCCTTCGTTGACGACCTTGTACGTCGGGTGCACCATTTCGGCGCCGAAGAAACCGTGCTTGAGTTCGCCACGCGCCCGCACCCTCACGCCTTCGGACAATTGCTTGACCTGGCTGCCGTAGAAATTCATGAAGCGCAGCATCAGGTCGCCCGAGTCGTCCTGGATCGTCACCAGCAGCTGGCGGCGCGGCTTGTAGGTAATTTCATTTTTGATCACAATCCCTTCGACCTGCCAGGTTTGCAGGCCGCGCATGCAGGCTTCGCGGATCGTGACGATCTTCGTCTCGTCCTCGTAGCGCATCGGCAGGTGCAGCACCAGGTCCATATCGGTGCGCAGCCCCAGCCGGGCTAGCTTGCTTTCTGTCGTTTTCGGGGCGGAAGGGGTCTTGGAAGCGGGCATATTGCGGCAAATTGGCGTTCGCTGGCGTAAAATAGAGGGTTCGCCGCACGCGCTGTAGCCTATATTGTAAGGCTGGCAGCGTCCATTTTCCCAGAATTGAGAACAATGTACTCGCTTTCCGATTTCGACTTCGACCTGCCGCCCGAGCGCATCGCCCAGCTGCCGCTGCCGGACCGCAGCGCGTCGCGCCTCCTGCAGCTCGATGGCGACCAGATCACCGACCGCCATTTCGCCGACATCGTCGACCAGCTCCAGCCGGGCGACCTGCTGGTGATGAACAATACGCGCGTGCTGAAGGCGCGCTTCTTCGGCGTCAAGGAAACCGGCGGCCAGGTCGAGGTGCTGGTCGAGCGCGTGCTCGACAACCGCACCGTGCTGGCCCAGGTGCGCGCCTCCAAGTCGCCCAAGCCGGGCAACCGCATCCGCCTGGCCGACGCTTTCGACGTCACCACCGGCGAGCGCGCGGGCGAATTCTTCACCCTGCACTTCGAAGGCGACGTGTTCGACCTGATCGAGGCCCATGGCCGCCTGCCGCTGCCGCCCTACATCGAGCACACCGCCGACGAATTCGACGAGCAGCGCTACCAGACCGTGTATTCGAAGGAGCCGGGCGCCGTCGCCGCGCCGACCGCCGGCCTGCACTTCGACCAGCCGCTGCTGGACCGCCTGGCCGCCAAGGGCATCAAGCTGGCCTATGTCACCCTGCACGTGGGCGCGGGCACCTTCCAGCCGGTGCGCGTGGAGAACCTGCAAGAGCACAAGATGCACACCGAGTGGTACACGATCCCGCAAGAGACCGTGGACGCGGTGCGCGCCGCCAAGGCGGCGGGCCGCGACGTGGTGGCGGTGGGCACGACCTCGCTGCGCGCGCTGGAATCGGCCTCGCAGTCCGGCCAACTGGCTGCGGGCAGCGGCGACACGGCGCTGTTCATCACCCCCGGCTATGTGTTCAAGACCGTGACGCGCCTGATCACCAACTTCCACCTGCCCAAGTCGACCCTGATGATGCTGGTGTCGGCCTTCGCCGGCTACCACGAGATCCGCAAGGCCTATGCCCACGCGATCGCCAACGAATACCGTTTCTTCAGCTATGGCGACGCCATGCTGCTGACGACTCACTCCCGTTAAGAATACCGATGCTCGAATTTACCCTCCTGAAGAAAGACACCAGCGGCCTGTCGCACGCGCGCCGCGGCCGCTTGAAGCTCAACCACGGCACCATCGAAACCCCGATCTTCATGCCGGTCGGGACCTACGGCTCGGTCAAGGCGATGTCGCCGGTCGAGCTGAAGGAAGTGGGCTCGCAGATCATCCTCGGTAATACCTTCCACCTGTGGCTGCGCCCGGGCGTGGACGTGATGAACAAATTCGGCGGCCTGCACCAGTTCATGGGCTGGGACAAGCCGATCCTGACCGACTCGGGCGGCTTCCAGGTGTTCTCGCTGGGCGCGATGCGCAAGATCACGGAAGAGGGCGTGAAGTTCGCCTCGCCGATCGACGGCTCGCGCCAGTTCCTGTCGCCGGAGATCTCGATGCAGATCCAGCGCGCGCTGAACTCGGACATCGTGATGCAGTTCGACGAATGCACCCCGTACGAGATCGACGGCCGTCCGGCCACCGCCGAGGAGGCGGCCAAGTCGATGCGCATGTCGCTGCGCTGGGCCCAGCGCTCGATGAACGAATTCAAGGGCGGCGAGAACCCGAACGCGCTGTTCGGCATCGTCCAGGGCGGCATGTACGAGCATCTGCGCGACGAGTCGCTGGCGGGGCTGGAAGACATCGACTTCCCGGGCCTGGCGATCGGCGGCCTGTCGGTGGGCGAGCCGAAGGAAGACATGCAGCGCATCCTGGCCCACGTGGGCCCGCGCCTGCCGGAGAACAAGCCGCACTACCTGATGGGCGTGGGCACGCCGGAAGACCTGGTGGAAGGGGTGGCCAATGGCGTCGACATGTTCGACTGCGTGATGCCGACCCGGAACGCGCGCAACGGCTGGCTGTTCACCCGCTTCGGCGACGTCAAGATCAAGAACGCGCGCTACAAGGACGATAAGGCACCGCTGGACGAGAGCTGCGACTGCTACTGCTGCAAGAACTTCTCGCGCGCCTACCTGCACCACCTGCACCGCTCGAACGAGATCCTCGGTGCGCGGCTGAATACCATCCACAACCTGCATTTCTACCTGAAGCTGATGCAGGAGATGCGCGATGCGATCGACCAGGACCAGTTCCACGCGTTCCGCCTGAAGTTCGCGGCAGACCGCGCGCGGGGTGTGTAAGGCGCAGACTCGCGCTCTTATTACACCCTGCACCCTTAAGACCGTCGTCCCCGCGAAGGCGGGGATCCAAGTTTGCTCGCTGGCCGCCTGCGTTTGATGCCGATGGCTGAGCGAAGGACTTGGATCCCCGCCTGCGCGGGGAGTCATTGCCGCCAGTGGCGGGAATGACGGTTTTTTACGTTCGGGGAGGAGAAAAGGGGCGGCGGCGACGTCAAACGTGTTTACGCCACCGCTGAAAATTATTTTTCCATCAACACTTGCAATTCTTTTTTGCAAGTCCTACATACCTCCAGATTGGCCCGCGCCAGTAAGCCGGTGCTAGAATACACCGCTTATTTTTTTAACTTCACAATCGGAGTTCTTGTGTTCATTTCCAACGCGTACGCGCAAACTGCCACCGCAGCCGACCCTGGCCTGATGGGCAGCCTGACTACCTTCCTGCCGCTGATCCTGATGTTCGTGGTCATGTACTTCCTCATGATCCGTCCTCAGCAGAAGCGCCAGCGCGAACTCAAGGCGATGATGGACGCGCTGACCAAGGGCGACGAAGTCGTGACCGCTGGCGGCATCGTGGGCCGCGTCAACAAGGTCACCGACGCCTACGTGGCGATCGAAGTGGCAGCCGGCACCGAGATCATGGTGCAGAAGAACGCAGTAACCACCCTGCTGCCGAAAGGCACCCTGAAAGCCCTGTAAGCCAGCCGTGCGGCCCCGCGCCGCACTGCTCAACATGAATGCCGGAACACTATGAACCGCTATCCCGTCTGGAAATACTTACTGATCGCCATCGCGCTGCTGCTCGGCGCGCTGTACACGGCGCCTAACTACTTCGGCGAATCGCCGGCGTTGCAGGTGACGTCGGGCCGGTCCACCATCAACGTCACCAGCGCCACCACCACCCTGGTCGAGGATGCGCTCAAGCGCGCCGGCATTCCCACCACCGCCACCAGCCTCGAAGGCAGCGGCCACAGCACCTCGGTGCGCGCGCGCTTCGCCGGCACCGACGAGCAGTTCCGCGCCAAGCTCGCGCTCGAACGCGACCTGAACCGCGATCCGGCCAACCCCGATTACATCGTCACCGTCAACCTGGTGAAGAACACCCCGGCCTGGATGCAGAAAATCAACGCGCTGCCGATGAACCTGGGCCTGGACCTGCGTGGCGGCGTGCACTTCCTGCTGCAGGTCGATACCCGCGCCGTGCTCGACACCAAGGTCAAGGGCATCCAGGCCAGCGTGCGCAGCCAGCTGCGCGACAACAACGTGCGCCACGCCGGCATCGAACGCGTCGGCAACAACATCGAAGTGCGCTTCCGCGACGCCGAAACCCGCGCCGCCGCGCGCAACGTCCTGGCCAAGCAGACCGACCTGACCCTGGCCGACGCCGCCGACGGCGCCGACCTCAAGCTGGTCGTCACGCTCAAGCCGGAAGCGCTCAAGCGCACCGTGGAAGAGGGCGTGAAGCAGAACATCGTCACCCTGTCCAAGCGCATCAACGAACTGGGCACCACCGAACCGATCATCCAGCAGCAGGGCGCCGACCGCATCGTGGTCCAGCTGCCTGGCGTGCAGGACGTGGCGCGCGCCAAGGACATCATCGGCCGCACCGCCACCCTCGAGCTGCGCATGGTCGACTCCAGCGTGACCCCGGGCACCGAACTGTCGGCCGCCATCCCGCTGAACTCGGAACTGTTCACCGAAGGCCGCGGCGCCCCGATCGTCGTCTCGAAGGACGTGATCCTGACCGGCGACTACATCTCCAGCGCCGTCGCCAGCTTCGACCAGAACCAGCAGCCGGCCGTGTCGCTCGACCTGAACGGCGACGGCGGCCGCATCATCCGCCAGGCCACCCGCGACAACGTCGGCAAGCGCATGGCCATCCTGCTGAAGGAAAAGGGCAAGTACAGCGTGCTGTCGGCCCCGACCATCCAGAGCGAACTGGGTTCGACCTTCCAGATCACCAACATGGGCACCTCGGAAGACGCGAACGAGCTGGCGCTGCTGCTGCGCTCGGGCGCCCTGTCGGCGCCGATGGAATTCATCGAAGAACGCGTGATCGGCCCGCAGCTGGGCGCCGAGAACATCGAGCGCGGCCTGCACTCGACCGTCTGGGGCTTCGTGGCGATCGCGATCTTCATGATCCTCTACTACCACCTGGTCGGCTTCTTCAGCGCGCTGGCGCTGGCGGCCAACGTGCTGTTCCTGCTCGCGATCCTGTCGATGATGCAGATCACCCTGACCCTGCCCGGTATCGCCGCAATCGCGCTGGCGCTCGGTATGGCGATCGACGCGAACGTCCTGATCAACGAGCGCATCCGCGAGGAGCTGCGCGCGGGCCAGCCGCCGCAGGCGGCGATCTCGGCCGGCTTCAAGCACGCCTGGGACACGATCTTCGACTCCAACGTCACTACCCTGATCGTGGGCCTGGCGCTGCTGGTGTTCGGTTCGGGCGCGGTGCGCGGCTTCGCCGTGGTGCACTGCCTGGGCATCCTGACCTCGATGTTCTCGGCGGTGTTCGTGGCGCGCGGCTTCGTCAACGCCTGGTACGGCCGCAAGAAGAAGCTGACCAAGATGTCGATCGGCACCGTGTGGGCGGAAGGCCTGGCCTCGCCTAACAAGAAACAAGCTACTCAGGATTAACGATGGAATTTTTCAAGATCAAACGGGACATCCCGTTCATGCGTCACGCCCTGATCCTCAACGTGATCTCGGCGCTGACCTTCCTGGCGGCGGTGTTCTTCCTGGCGACCAAGGGGCTGCATTACTCGGTGGAGTTCACCGGCGGCACCGTGATGGAGCTGCGTTACCCGCACGCGGCCGACCAGGAGAAGATCCGCACTACGCTGCGCGGCATCGGCTACGAAGCGCCTGAAGTGCAGAGCTTCGGCACCGCCCAGGACATCATGCTGCGCCTGCCGATCGTGCAGGGCGCGCCGGCGGCCGGCACCTCGGCCAAGGTGTTCAACGCGGTCTGCGCCTCCGAGCAGGGTACGCCGAAGCAGTTCCAGACCACCAGCGCCAAGGGCGAGCAGGTCAGCCGCACCAGCTGCGTGGATGCGGCCGGCAAGGAACTGGTCAGCCTGCAGCGCGTGGAATTCGTCGGTCCGCAGGTCGGCGACGAGCTGGCGCAGAACGGCCTGAACGCGCTGCTGATGGTGGTGTTCGGCGTGGTCGCCTACCTCGCGATCCGCTTCGAGTGGAAGTTCGCGGTCGCGGCCATCCTCGCGAACCTGCACGACGTGGTCATCATCCTGGGCTTCTTCGCCTTCTTCCAGTGGGAGTTCTCGCTCACGGTGCTGGCGGCGATCCTGGCGGTGCTGGGCTACTCGGTCAACGAATCGGTCGTGATCTTCGACCGTATCCGCGAGATGTTCCGCAAGCAGCGCAAGATGACGGTGACCCAGGTGATCGACCATGCGATCACCAGCACCATCTCGCGTACCATCATCACCCACGGTTCGACCCAGATGATGGTGCTGTCGATGCTGTTCTTCGGCGGCCATGCGCTGCACTACTTCGCCATCGCGCTGACCATCGGCATCTGCTTCGGTATCTATTCGTCGGTGTTCGTGGCCGCGGCGATCGCCATGTGGCTGGGCGTGAAGCGCGAAGACCTGATCAAGCCGGTCAAGGAAAAGGACGAGACCGACGGCGCCGTGGTCTGATTCCGAACTTTCCTATAGAAAATGCCGCCCAGCTTCGCTGCGGCGGCATTTTTATTGATCCATCCTGGTATGGATGAGAACCTGGGGATTTGTGTGCGACAGCGCACAGATCCCTTGCTAGCCCAAACTTATAGTGGACTCGTCTCTTTCAGGACATCCCTAGTTTTGGACTTTGCCCGCTCCGCAAGAGCGGGCATTTTTTT